>NZ_CAXAVR010000114.1:0-7782 GCF_963972535.1 uncultured Salegentibacter sp. | reverse complement strand
TCGTATAAATAAGTTTGCAGAATAATCGTCGCGCTTATTTCATCTATAAGTGCCTTATCTCTACGCTTTTTCTTTTTGAGTCCGCTGTCTATCATAGACTGAAATGCCATTTTTGAGGTGAACCGTTCATCTATTCTTTTTACCGGCATTTTCGGAAATTTTTTAGTAAAAACTTTTAAAAATTCCTGTATATACACCTCACTTTCAGAAGCTGAATCATCTTTTTGCTTGGGTTCTCCCACCAACACCAATTCAACATTTTCTGCAGTAAAATATTTCTCAAGAAATTCAAGCAATTCAGGAGTCTTTACTGTAGTAAGTCCCGAAGCAATCATTTTTAGTTCATCACTTACGGCAATACCGGTGCGTTTTGTCCCAAAATCAAGTGCCATAATTCGTGCCATCTGCAAAATTTGCGCAAAGGTAATGTTTATATTGCTTTACCACCAAAATTTAGCCTTAAGCTCTTATATTTGCTAAAAATCAAGAAAAATGGATCATTTAGAAGCTAAGATCAATGAAGCCTGGGAAAACCGGGATTTACTAAAAGAGACAGAAACCATAAAGGCCATTCGCGAAGTTGTATCTCTATTAGATGCAGGTAAATTAAGAACCGCCGAACCTACCAAAAACGGTTGGCAGGTAAACGAATGGGTGAAAAAGGGAGTGGTGCTTTATTTCCCTATCCAAAAAATGGAAACCTTAGAGGCCGGGATTTTTGAATACCATGATAAAATTCCATTAAAGAGAGGTTATAAAGAAAAGGGAATTCGAGTGGTTCCTAATGCTGTAGCACGACATGGAGCCTATATTTCCAGCGGAGTAATCATGATGCCTAGTTATGTAAATATTGGCGCTTATGTAGACGAAGGTACCATGGTAGATACCTGGGCTACCGTTGGTAGTTGCGCTCAAATTGGTAAAAACGTTCATCTTAGTGGTGGCGTTGGAATTGGTGGTGTTTTAGAGCCATTGCAAGCTGCACCGGTAATTATTGAAGATAATGCATTTTTAGGATCAAGAAGTATTGTGGTTGAAGGTGTTAAAGTTGAAAAAGAAGCCGTTTTAGGCGCGAATGTAGTGCTAACTGCTTCAACTAAAATTATTGATGTTACCGGCGATGAACCTAAAGAAATGAAAGGAATTGTACCGGCAAGATCGGTAGTTATTCCGGGTAGTTATACCAAGAAATTCCCTGCAGGAGAATATAATGTACCCTGCGCCCTTATTATTGGAAAACGAAAAGAGTCTACCAATAAAAAGACTTCGCTAAATGATGCTTTGCGCGAATATAATGTCGCGGTGTAATTTTAGCTATAGGAAAGCTACGAGTAGAATTGCCAATGAAAATACTTATAATTCAGCAAAAAATGATTGGGGATGTTCTTACATCCTCAATCTTATTTGAAGCCATTCGGAAGAAGTATCCGGAAGCTGAATTACATTATCTAATTTACCCGCATACTAAACCCGTAATAGAAAATAACCCTTTTATAGACAAGGTTATTTCGTTTCATCCACAGAAATATAAAAATCCGTTTAATTTTCTCAAATTTCTTTTTAAGATTAGAAAAGAAAAGTACCAGGTGGTTATAGATGTTTACTCTAAAGCAAACTCAGCTATCATTACTGCGTTTACTAATGCTGAAATGAGGATTTCCTATAAAAAATGGTATACTTCATTTTTATATAATAGGGTATTTAATAGAAATATAAAGCCAGAAATTGAAGCTGGGGTAGCTATAGAAAAACGCCTTCAGTTTTTAAAGCCTTTAAATTTAGACCCAACTTTAGCCATAAAACCTAAAATATATTTAACTGAAGAAGAATCACTACAAGCGAAAAATATATTAGATGATAAAGGGCTTTTAGGTGAAACATCACTTTTTATGATTTCAGTACTGGGAAGTTCTCCAGAAAAGACCTATCCGGCAGAGTATTTGGCTCAATTATTAGATGTAATTGTACAGGAAACCTCTGGAAATCTTTTATTTAATTATATTCCTTCTCAAACAGAAAAAGCTTTAGAAGTTTATAATCATTGCCTGCCTGTAACGCAACAACATATTCATCTAAAGATTTTCGGAAAAAGTTTGCGTGAATTTATGGCTTTAACAAGCTATTGCGATGCTATGATAGGCAATGAGGGAGGTGCCATAAATATGGCAAAAGCACTTAAAATTCCCACTTTCGCAATTTTTTCGCCTTCAATTAAAAGAATAAACTGGAATATTTATGAAGATGGACTAAAACAGGTGTCTACTCATCTTGAAGACTATTTTCCCGAAGAATTTAAAAACAAATCTAAACAACAGATACGCAAAAAAACTCCGGCACTTTACAAAAAATTTAAACCGCATTTTATTAAGCCTTATTTAATAACCTTTCTGGAAAGACTTAAATAATGAATTATAAATTCTTAATATATATAAGTTATAGCTATGCATTTCCCATTGGAGAGCCTTTAGAAAAGGAAATCCAAAAGCGGGGGTATGAGATAAAATGGTTTGCCGATGTAGAAGAAACCAAAGCAAAGTTTAGTGAAGACAAAGCGGTTTTACAAAATATCCAGTCGGTTATAGATTACCAACCGCATATTATTTTAAGTATTACCAATAATATTGCCGATTTCCTGCCGGGTTTAAAAGTGCAGGTTTTTCATGGTATAGCTCCGAGTAAACGAAATTTTACTAAAGGACATTTTAGAATTCGTGGTTTTTTTGATCTTTATACCACGCAAGGACCATTTACTACTAAACCCTTTAAAGATCTACAAAAAAAACATCAGCATTTTGAAGTAGTTGAAACAGGTTGGCCCAAACTTGACCCCTTATTTCCACTGGTAGAAGTGCCTCACGAGAAACCAACAATTTTAGTATCCTCCACTTTTAGTAAAAAGCTTAGCCTGGCTTATAACGACGAAGTGATTAAGGAAATAGAACGTATTTCTAAAAATGGAGAATGGCAATTTAAGGTTGTGCTTCATCCTAAATTACCCCAGGAAAGGCTTGATAAATTTAGGGAAATTGAAAACGAGAACCTTAAGTATTATGACACCACAGATCTAATTCCGTTGTTCCAGGAAAGCGATGTGCTTTTAGCAGATTCAACCTCGGTGGTTACTGAATTTCTGCTTCAGGAAAAACCGGTAGTAACTTTTAGAAACAGCCAGCCCGGCCCGCATTTAATTAATATAACTGAAGTTGATAAAATTGAAAATGCTTTACAAAATGCACTTGATCCTGATGTGAGTTTATTGGAAGAAATTCGAGAATTCAATGCAAACATGCATCCTTATAAAGATGGCAAATCCAGCGAACGACTTATTGAAGCTGCTATAGATTTCTTACACGCCGATAAAAGCTATTTAAAACCAAAACCATTAAATATTATTCGAAAAATGAAAGTGCGTAAAAACCTGGGCTTCTACCCCTTAAAAACTTATCGTAAACCTCCTACCTATTAATTAAGGAGATATTTTTCAATGATTAAAATTCCGTAGCTGTAATTTCGGAAGTCATTTAAACAGGAAATAACTTTATTCTGGAAATATTTAAACCCCGATTACTTATTTTTATAAACGCCAATAAAAGCTTTAAAATCTTTGTAATATCTTTTACTTGTTAAGCTTAGCCTGTTTTTAAAGCTCAAAAATCTCCAGGAATTAAAGCTGACCAAGTTCTCCGTAATTTCTGCAGTTCGTTCTTTTGAAATATGGAATTCATAAAGTTTTTTAGGGTCTACATTTCCGTAGCCAGAAAATCTATTTACTTTATTTTTTGAGTGAATAATACTCAACCAGAGTCTTTGGTTTTTAATTCTGGTCATATTTTTCTCATATTTCCAGGAACCATGACGATTTCTAAACCAAACCGTTTTAAAATCTTCCTTTTTTTCTATGAGACTAATAAAAGGGTTATTCAATTTTGTTAAGGCCCCTAAACGTGTGTGTTTTCCTGTTTCCAGGGTATAGCCATCAATAACATCAAGCGCCTGGTGATCTTGTTTTTTAAAATAGCTTTGCACTACATTGGTATAATTCTCATGAATACAATCATCGTTATCTAGCCGGGAGGTAATTATATATTCCTGGGAATCGAGCTTATTAATATTATTTACAATTTCCGGTAAAAAATTATTCATTCCGTCAATAAAAAATGGAAGAAAATTATCGTAAGATTTTCTATAATTCTCTACTTTTTCTTTATAAACTTCAGGAGTATTAATATCAAAGAAAACTAACCATTTAAAATTTTGATTAGTTTGATTTTTAACCGATGTAAAGCAAAAATTTTCAAATAAATCAAAGCGCTCTTCTAACCATTCTTCGGTGAGTACTTTTTCGTTATTTTTTGTGGTAGTCCAGTCTTCAGCTCTTAAATTAAAGCGTGTAAGAATATAGTGTTGAAACATAATTGTAAATTATAATTGACTCTCTAAAGTTTGAATTTTTTCTTAAATGCTTTTTTGCGAACAAAACTTTCCTGGAATTTTCTAATATAAAACCACATTGCTTCAAAAACCTCTTCTTCATTTTTATCAATGTGCTTCGCATATTCGTTGGCCATAATTCTCACCACCTCCTTTTCTTGCGTTAGCCTGGAGAAATTTTTCATTCGTTCTGAAAAATTAAGAGCTTTAAAATTCATTCTATTTAAATCTACCAGAAAAAATTTAGGATTCCCCTCATTTAATCTGATGAGTGTATTACCGGGTGAATTATCCAGAAACTCAATTTCTTTCTCGTGAAGTTCAAAAATAAACCGGGTATATGCTCTTAAAATGGCTTCGTGACCGGCTTTATTTAAATCAATCTCTCTGTATGTCAAATCATAACTCAGCTGCTCACTTAAATAAAAACTTCGTGAAAAAGAAAAAGCAGTAGTTTCTTCTACATAAGCAATAGGCTGAGGAGTACCTACGTTTTTACTCAATAAATATTCAGCATATTTAAAAGAACGTTCGGCTTTAGATTTTCTAACAAAGCGATAAGCAATTTTATTTACGGCATTGGGAATTTTAAAAGATTTCACGTTAATCTTAATTCCATTCAATTCAAATAATTTCAGTTTATTACGCTTCCCGTCTACCAGCATGTCACCGGTTTCATTAAAATTGTGAATTAAATTTTCAATTTCAGCCTGGAGATGCCGGTGATTTTCTGAAGTTATAATTTTCATAGAAACTAATTAAGCTAAAATCGCTATAGCGGCAAATTTAGGATATAATATATCCAAAAGTATAAATAGCGACCAAATATTATGAATACAGCCGCGTTTTTATTGAATTTGAATTCAAATAATGAATTAGGTTAAGCGAGATATGGTTTAGAATAATTAAACTACAAATTTAATATTATATTCGCCCCTAAAGTTAATATGACGAAATGAGCGCCGCAGTTGTGATTCCTGTTTACAAGCAAGAAATGTCTAAAATGGAAGAAATTTCATTGATGCAATGCTTAAAAATTCTAGGCGATTTTCCAGTATTTATTATTTGTCCAGAAAACTTTAATAAACAATCTTACGAAAAATTTAATCTAACTTTTGAAGAATTTGAAGCTCATTATTTTAAAGATATTTCGGGTTATAGTAGCTTAATGTTAGCCTCTCCCTTTTACGAACGCTTTCTAAATTATGACTATATTTTAATTCATCAATTAGATGCTTTTATCTTTAAAAATGAATTAGAAAATTGGTGTAGTAAATCTTACGATTATATTGGAGCACCCTGGTTGGCTACCAATAACCTTACTTCCCAAATCTTGAAACCTTTTCAATCTAAAAAGAAGAAAAAAAGGGCTCCTATTTTTTATAAGGTAGGAAATGGAGGGCTTTCCCTGCGTAAAACACAGGTTTTTTATCAAATCTCCCAAGAACTTGCGCCTTTAATTAAAGAACAGCTTGAGAAAAAAGATGAAATTTATGCTATTGAAGATGTGTTTTGGTCTTTAAAAGCACCTGAATATTTCCCAAATTTCAACATTCCCGATTACAAAACTGCTGCTGCATTTGCGCTGGATAGAAAACCTAAAATTGGTTTAAAAATAAATGCAGGCCAATTACCATTTGGTTGCCACGGATTTAATAAACCAAAAGTTGTTGATTTCTGGATGCCAATAATTAGAGCGCAATTTCAAAAGAAATAAGCGATAACAAATACTGTAACCCGGCCTTGACATTAAAATATTTGTAATTTTACCGTAGTTTTGTCCTTAATTCCAGTCCAAATAATCAACTATAAAATATGAATATTCTCCATCTTTCGGCTGTTAGAAACTGGGGCGGTGGGGAAAAACATATTGAGAATTTATGTTTGGAACTGGCTGAATCAAACCCGGAAGTAAACAATTTTGTTCTATGCAAAAAAGGTGATCTATTTGAAAAAAGCCTTCAAAAGAATAACCTGCCGTATGCCGCTGCGCCTATTATAACCAATTTTGATTTTCGGTATATTATTAAATTAATTAGCCTGGTTAAAACAAAACAAATTAACCTTATTCATATTCACGATCCTACAGCACTGGCTTTTGCTGTGTTCGCAGATAAGTTTACATCACTACCACCTTTTATCTTCAGCAAAAAAACCTCTTTTCCTATTAGAGATAGAAAACGTACCCTTTACAAATACAATTATCCAAAAATTAAAAAGATACTTTGTGTTTCAGAAAAGAGTAAAAATATAATTGGAGAAAACATTAATGAGCCTTCAAAACTTATAAAAATCTATCACGGTTTTAGACTGGAAAGAGAGCAATTTAAGACCACGAGGGAAGCTCTTTTAGCCGAATTGGATATTCCGAAAGGGAAAACCATTATTGGAAACATCGCTAACCATATTTGGCCAAAAGACCTGGAAACTTTTCTGAAAGTTGTGCACCATTTAATTTATACCCAAAACCGCACAGATCTTTACTTTGTACAAATTGGATTTTATTTTAGGGAAACCCCGCATTTGTTGAAACGACTGAAAGAACTAAGGCTGGAAGACCACGTTAAATGCTACGGATTTAAAAATAATGCATCAAGATTCTTTAAAATTTTTGATTATTTCCTTTTAACCTCCCAGGTAGAAGGTCTCCCCAATGTAATCTACGAAGCTTTTTACCACAAAGTTCCTGTAATTGCTACAAATGTGGGTGGAATTCCCGAAATTGTGAGCCATTTAGAAAACGGACTTTTAGCCGATGCTTTTGATGCTGAAAAACTGGCTGAACATATCCTGTTTTTAGAAAAAAACCGGGAGTTAATTCCGCGTTTTACTGAAAATGCCCATAGAAAATTGGTAGAAAATTTTACTACTAAACAAATGGCAAAACAAACACTACAAGAATACAAAAACGTCCTTTATGGAAGATCTTAAAACCGAAATACAAAACGCCTTAGCCACTTTAAAACGCGGCGGACTTATACTCTACCCTACCGATACGGTTTGGGGAATTGGTTGCGATGCCACCAATGCTGAAGCGGTAGAAAAAGTTTATAAACTTAAAAATCGCCACGAAAGTCAGGCGTTAATTTGCCTGGTTTCAGATTATAAAATGCTCAATCAATTTGTAGAAGATGTGCCGGAAGTAGCTTACGACATCTTAAAGTTTGCCAGAAAACCCACTACCATTATTTATGATGATCCTATTAGGGTAGCCGAAAATTTAATTGCCGATGATAATTCTTTGGCAATTAGGGTTTCAAAAGATAAATTCAGTAACGATTTGGCAAAAAGATTTAGAAAACCAATTGTTTCTACATCGGCCAACATAAGTGGTGAAAAAACACCCGGATC
>NZ_CAXAVR010000113.1:0-7786 GCF_963972535.1 uncultured Salegentibacter sp. | reverse complement strand
TTAAGACTTACCATGACCGAAAAAGAAAAAATGCTTTCAGGCCAATTATACCTGGCATCAGATAAAGAAATTGCAAAAGATAGGTATAATGCAAGACTCATATTTCAAAAAGCAAATAGGTTAGGGGAAGAAAAAGCAGATGAAAGAATAAAGCTCTTCTACTCCTTATTTGGAAAAGCAGGTAAAGATCTATGGATAGAGCCTCCATTTTATTGTGATTATGGATATAACATAAAAATGGGCGACCAGGTTTTTATGAATTTTAATTGCTGCATTTTAGATGTTGTAGAAGTAAACATTGGAAACAATGTATTTTTAGCGCCCAACGTACACATTTATACCGCAACGCATCCCTTAGATGCCAAAACTCGAGATTCACTTTTAGAACATGGCAAACCGGTTACTATTGGCAATAGCGTGTGGATAGGTGGCGGTGCAATAATTTGTCCGGGAGTTAGTATTGGCGATGGAAGTGTAATTGCAGCGGGAGCGGTGGTAGTAAAAGATATTCCACCAAACGTACTGGTGGGCGGAAACCCGGCTAAAATCATTAAAACATTAGATAATAATCAATAGAATTATAAAATTTATATATTATTGTAATAATTATTAAAAAATCATCATTTTCAATATAATTCCATAAAATTCATCAATCAAATAGAATGTACAAAAAATCACTCTTTTTAGCTTTCACCGTGTTTTTCGTAGCAAATTCTTATAGTCAATTAAATGTAAGCTACCATCAATCTAACCTTCCTTTTATTGGTATAGGCTACGATATAAATGAGCGCCTTACTCCAGAATTAAGACTGGGCACCGATCAATTTATTTCAGATTTATCAGTAGAAGCTGTGATTACCTATAAATTTCTGAAAAAAGAAAATTACGATTTTTATGCGGGCCTGGGATATAGAGTTAACGCTTTTGAAGGACTTGTAGCACCCGTTGGACTTAACTTTTACCCGTTTAACGAGAAAAAATTCGGTTTTCACATAGAAGCTGCTCCTATTCTATTTGATGCCGATATACTTAGAGGGAGTTTTGGGATACGCTACCGCTTTCTTTAAATCCGTAAAATTCTTACTGCGGAGAATTAGCAAACTATTTCTGAGCACGCTCCTAAAGCAAGCTTAAAAACATTCAAATCTCAATTATCAAATAAAATTTATGAGAAAAATCACAATAATTATCTTGTTTTTTCTAGTTGCTACACTTGACGGGAAATCACAAAATTTGGAAGTCGGGTTTGGACTGGGAACAGGTTCAGCATATATGTTTGAGAATGCCGATAATAATATTGATATTGATTACTCGCTACCCTTTAGTTCATATCTTGATCTAAAATATTCGAAACCTGATTCTTATTTCGGACTTAAACTTAAATTACAATATTTAAACTCCGCAATTGAAGGCAGAAATTGGAAAAGTTCTAATGAACCTATTGATGGCGATGTTACTTCACTAACTTCTATGATTCTGTTAGAGCACCTTAAAGAAAATAGCAAATGGAATTTTGGCTATAACTTTGGTTTTGGCTATACCCACCAGGAATTCAGACAGGATTTAATTAATTTATCTCCAGTAGTTGATCGTAATTTTATGAGTGTCAGTTTTTCCGGAATTATTAGTTCTAAGCTAAATAACAATTTAGCCCTGCAATTAGAACCCACTTTACTTTGGACTGATCTTGTAGGTTCGTTCAGAGAAAGCGATAAATGGCAAATTGGCGGGGAAGATGTCAGCATTTTAATGCAAATAGGAATTAAATATAAAATTCATTAGCATCCCCACGCAACCTTTTTAATGTTTTCGCATCTAATTACAGAAAGAACTACTAAATTCAAATAAGATGGGGAAATTTATTAAAATATGCTTAGCTCTAATACTTTTCTGCTCTATTGGCTGCAGCGAAGATTCTTTAAGTGAATCAACAGAGGAAACGGGAGAAGCAGTAAGAAATTCTTTTGATGGAGCTTCTTCTGAAGGTACTGGAGAACCAGACAACGGGAACGGTGATTCCGATTCCTCTGGTATGATAACTGCAGGAGAATGGAACGACCTTGAAAACTGGAACTTTTGGCTTGAATTAAAAAACACCCAGGATTTTGCCGAAAAACTAAACCATTGGGATTTTTTCTTTAATAACCGGATTTCAGTTTCTATACAAAATATGAGTGCACTGCCTGTTATAGATGCCGTTATAGAATTAAAAAACGAACAGGCTAACACAACCTGGTCTGCCAAATCTGATAATAATGGAAAGGCTGAGTTATGGATAAATCCTTTTGAAAATTCCTCAAATTTCAGTCTAAGCAATTATTCGCTATGGGTAAATGGCGAAAAGATTAATACTACTTTAAAAGGAATTGGCCAGGGGATTAATGAGATTCAAATAAAAAACACCGAGGTAGTCCCAACCAATGTGGAAATTGCATTTATTGTAGATGCTACCGGCTCCATGGCAGACGAGTTAGAGTTTCTAAAAGATGACTTGAAGAGCATTATTCAAAAAGTTGAAAATTCAAATTCTAATCTTGATATTTTCACATCCTCGGTTTTTTACCGCGATACTGAAGATGAATACCTTGTAAGACATTCAGGTTTTTCAAGTGATATAAATACCACTTTAAGTTTTATTAATAACCAATCTGCAAATGGTGGTGGCGATTTTCCAGAAGCCGTACATACCGCTTTAAATACAACATTAAACGAGCTACAATGGTCTACCAGCGCCCCCACCCGTTTGGCTTTCTTAATATTAGATGCCCCACCACATCATAATCAACAGGTTATTGCTGATATTCAAAATTCAATAAAAAAAGCAGCTGAAAAAGGAATTAAACTTATACCTGTTACTGCAAGCGGAATTGATAAAGAAACCGAATTCCTGATGCGCTACTTTTCCATGGCTACCAATAGCACTTATGTTTTTATTACCAATCACAGCGGGATAGGCAATGACCATATTGAACCTTCTATAGGTGAATATGAAGTAGAATTTTTAAATGAATTACTAATAAGATTAATTACCAAGTATGCTGAGTAATTAAATCCAAACTTTTACGAAATTACTTAGAAGGCTAAAGTTGTTATTCTCTATAAGAAAGCTTTTCTTGTAGAAAAAAGATGCCACAAGAAGAACCCAAAGTTTGGTATGCCTGTTATGGTTCCAATTTATTAAAAGAACGCTTTAGCTGTTATATTGGTGGCGGTCGCCCTGCTAATGCCAAACGCGTTTATCCCGGTTGCTCTAATAAAACCCTACCCGAAAAATCTAAGGGAATTACTATAAATGGCGAACTTTATTTCGCTAAATCCTCAAAAACCTGGAGTGGTGGTGGTGCCGGATTTATAAAATCTGACTTCGATAAAAATATAGAAACCCTGGGTAGAATGTACCTCATCACCCAGCAGCAATTTATTGATTTGGTACAACAGGAAATAAAATTTGAAGGTGATTTTGATATAGATCTCCAACACGTAATTAAAAATCGTAGCCTGGATATGAAAAATAATTCCTGGTATGGGAAAATTATTTACCTGGGCGAAGATGAAAACTGTCCTATCTTCACTTTTACCAATGAAGATTATTTAAAAAATGAAATAAATTCCCCACACGAATTTTACCTGAAAATAATTATTGAGGGTCTCAAAGAAACCTACGATATGAATAATGCTGAAATCGAATCTTACCTAAAAAACAAAGTAGGAATTAAAGGTTTCCCCATTGAAGGTAAATTACCACAGCTCATAAAAAACCGAATGTAATTTTCATATTTTTAATTAGTCAATTCTATACTTATGAAGTCTGAGAAAGTAAATTTAAAAGATAAATTCGCACTTTTCAATGAACACTGGACGCCTAAAATTATTGGCCAACTCAATGGGCAACAGGTAAAATTAGCCAAATTAAAAGGTGAATTTGTTTGGCACGATCATAAAGAGGAAGATGAAATGTTCCTGGTTATTAAAGGAAGTCTAAAGATTGAATTTCGTGATAAAACTATTCGTTTAAATGAAGGCGAAATGTATATCGTCCCAAGAGGTGTAGAACATAACCCCGTGGCCGTAGAGGAAGCCTGGATTTTACTTTTTGAGCCCGCGAGCACCAAACATACAGGCGAAGTAAAAGACAAACTCACCATCGAAAACCCAGACTGGATCTAAGGTTTCCCCACCTATTCCTAAATTTTCTAAAAGCAATAATAGGATTGTAGCACTTTAATTATTGGGAAAGCTATCTTTGCAAACTTCAAAAGCTTTTAATTTCTAATTTGAAAATTTAATAAAAAGCTTTAAAACAAATCTTATGTCCTTTAAAAAACTGAATATTCCGCTTAAAGAAGCTTTGGAAAGACTGGAAATTGAAAGTCCGCTTCCATTTCAGAAACAAATTTTACCCAAAATTAAAAGCGGTCGGGATCTTTTTATCGTTGCTCCTGAAGGTTCGGGAAAAACTACGGCACTCGTAATTAGCACGATTCAGAAATTAGAAAGTGCGGCATTTGAAGATGCTCCCCGTGCACTTATTTTTGTGCAAGACAAAGAAGCTGCCCTGGCGCTGGAAGAAGAATTCAACAAATTCACTAGATATATGGATTTAAGAATCTTTAGCGCTTTTGATGCACCCGATATAGAAAAACAGAAAAATGAAATTTACGACGGGGTAGATATCGTTATCGCCACCCCTAAAAAACTATTTAAACTTTTTAAAATTACCGGCATCAATGTAAGTCAGTTAAAAGTGCTCGCGGTAGAAGACGCCGAATTTTTAACCAAAAACAGCGATTATAACGATCTAATTAGAATTCCGCAGCATATCACAAAATGCCAATACCTGGTTTTTGCCTCTACGATGAATCCAAAAATTGAACGCTTAAAAGATTCCTTTATGGCTCGTGCCGAAATGCTTAGACTAAAGGTATAGTAGATTTTTCGTATTTTAGAATATGCTAAAATCTATAAGTTGTTTTATCTTAATTTCCTCTTTTGCTATGAGTTTAAATGCGCAAGATCTTTCTAAACACCAATGGAAAGATCGCCTAATTTTGATTATTGCTGAAGAGAAAAACGAAAAATTCCAGCAACAACTTATCCAACTTCAAAACCATAAAAACGGGCTTGACGACAGAAAATTAGTCGTTTACCAAATACTACCCGAAACATATAGCACTGGATTTAAAGAAGAAAACTGGAAGAATTCAAATGAACTTTTTCAAAAATATAAAGATAAAAAAAGTGAATTCCAGGTATTACTTATTGGTTTAGATGGCGGCAAAAAACTGGAAGAAACCGAAATACTTTCTACCGAAAAACTTTTTAACACTATAGATAGTATGCCCATGCGCCAATCTGAAATGAGAAAGAACAGGTAAGCCTACAAAAACCTCAATTTCAGCAATTCTTCAGCTTTTTCTTTATATTTATTGTGAAAACAAAATTTTAATTTCGAGGAAAGTCTTAAAATACTTAATCCTCGATTATCGAGTTGTATGCAAAAATCCTGTTTGGAATGTGGCGAAAAAATTGTAGGTCGCGTAGATAAGAAATTCTGCAGCGATTATTGCCGTAATGCACATCACAACAACCTCAACAAAGACAGGAAAAACCTGGTTAGAAATGTAAATAACCTGCTTCGCAAGAATTATCGCATTTTAGAAGAATTCAATCCAAACGAAAAAACCACAATTAGTAAAAATAAATTACTCGCACGTGGTTTCAATTTTGAATACTTTACCAGCATCTATACAACCAAAACCGGGAAAGTGTATTATTTTGTTTACGACCAGGGATATCTTCCTCTAGAAAATGGAATTTACGCCCTGGTTAAACGCAGTTAACCGCACACTAAAACATAGTTTATTTCCTAATAGGGGATTAGATCAAAAATTAATACTAAATGAAATTTATAAAATCGACTTTTACAATTCTAGCCTTAATATTTCTAACCTACTCTTGTGGCGTTCAAAATAAGATGCAAAATACTACAACAGCAGATGAAATGCTTATCAGGATTTCTGAAATTAAAATAGAAGAGCAGTATCTCGAAGCGTATATAAAAATTCTAAAATATGAAGCTGAAGCTTCTGTTAGGTTAGAACCAGGCGTTATTTCTATCTACCCTATGTTTCAAAAAGAAAACCCTACCGAGATAAGAATATTAGAAATATATGCAGATAATGAAGCCTACAAAGCTCATCTAGAAACACCGCATTTCAAGGAATATAAATCTTCAACACTTAATATGGTAGAATCCTTGAAACTTATAGATATGGAAGCAATCGATGCTGAAACAATGTCGAAGATTTTTAAAAAGCTTGAATAATTAAAATCAAGCTTTTTACCACAAAGATTTAAATCTCGGTTATCGTGTTTAAGCAAAGTCCTTAATCTCCCCAATTATTACTTTTTAGACGCACCGCTGCCCTAAGCACATCACTCTGGCTAATTTGCCCTATAAGTTTGCCGTGTTCAACAATTGGAAAACGCCTAAACCGCTTTTCAATAAAGAGTTTTGCGGCATCCATAACATTCATATTTCCGTCTATGGTTTCCACATTACAAGTCATTCGCTTACCAATAGTAGTATCTTCTAAGGGCATATTGTAATACTGGCTGTCTGAAATTTGTTTCATACAATCTCCTTCAGAAATAAGACCTACTAGTTTATTATTGTCATCTACCACACACCCACCAGATATTTTATGTTTGGTCAGTTTTTCGGCAACATCTAAAATATTCTCGTGTTCTTTAAAAGTAACCAGTGAGGTACTCATATAATCTCTAACCAACATGGGTGCGCTCTTCGGCTTCTCCGGTTCCGCCCTTTTTCCCTGAAAACTTTTAATACCCATAACTTAAATTTTTGATTACTAATAACTTAAATATAGGTAAAATTTAATTATTCTGAAAGCCTGCTTTCCTGTATTACTATTCCTTAAAATCTTAAGTATCTTTAAATCCTGTAAACCTTTTGTTTTTTTCTGAATTATGCTGAAGAATATACCTCGCTTTTTCTCTTTCATTTTTATTACCATTGCAGTTTGGTTTAGCTTTTACAGCAGCCAACCAAAAAATATTGAAGCTAAAGATGCGCCTGAAACCACTTTTTCTACCCAACGCGCTTTTAAACACGTGGAAGCGATTGCGCAGAAACCACATTATGTAGGGACTGAAGCTCATAGCCGCGTAAGAAATTATATTGTAGGCCAGTTACAGGAAATGGGCTTACAGGCGCAAACTCACGAAGATTATACGCTTACTAAAAGCGGCACGCTAGTGCGTCCTCAAAATATTTTAGCACGTTTAGAAGGCAACGGAAACGGTGAAGCTTTGGTGCTTATGACGCATTACGACAGTAATCCGCATTCTTCTCCCGGTGCCAGTGATGCCGGCAGCGGAGTCGGAACCATTTTAGAAGGAATCCGCGCTTTTCTAGCTGAAAACAAGAAACACGAAAATGATATTATCATACTGTTTACCGATGCCGAAGAACTCGGTTTAAATGGCGCCGAACTTTTTATAAAAGATCATCCCTGGGCTAAAGACGCCAAACTTGCTCTTAATTTTGAAGCCCGCGGCAGTGATGGCGATTCTTTTATGTTCCTGGAAACAAATTCTGGAAATGCAGGGCTTATTAATTCTTTCAAAGAAGCCAATCCAGAATTTCTAGTTACGAATTCGCTGGTTTATAGCGTTTATAAAATGCTGCCTAACGACACCGATCTTACTGTTTTAAGGGAACAGGGAAATATCCCGGGTTATAATTTTGCATTTATAGACGATC
>NZ_CAXAVR010000112.1:0-7818 GCF_963972535.1 uncultured Salegentibacter sp. | reverse complement strand
GATATTACAGCTTCGGGAAATATTGAAAACCTAATGGGCTTTTTGTTTACTGAACAAAATTTAAAAGGAAATTTCAATGTAAATTCTAATGTTTTTGCCATCAACGATTTTATGATCGCTAATACCAAAAATCAATCTCAGAGCGAAACCAAACCAGAAGATACTCCCGGAGAAATTTCTACTCCGGATACTAATGAGGCCGTAAAAATTCCATCGTTTTTAGATACTGAAATTGCGTTTAATGTAAACACGGTAATCTATGATAACCTTGAACTTAAAAACGCAAAGGGAACAATAATTCTGCGAGATGAAACCGCTACTTTACAAAATATCACTACCGATATCTTTGGCGGAAATATCAATTTAGCAGGAAATGTTTCTACTAAAGGAAGCACACCAACTTTTGATATGGACCTGGCGCTAAACGCACTCAATATCGCAGAATCTTTTAACGGATTGGAGATGTTACAGGGCCTCGCACCGGTAGCGCAGGCTTTACAGGGTAAATTACAGACCAGCCTTAAGTTAAACGGTAATTTAAATAACGATCTTACTCCGCAATTATCAACCCTTGCCGGTAATGCACTGGCTGAAATACTAACAGCAGAAGTAAACCCTGAAAAACTTGCTTTACTTTCACGTTTAGACCAGCATTTAGACATTATAAATTTAAAGGATATTGACCTGGACAAACTTAAAACACGTTTGACCTTTAATGATGGAATGGTGCAAATTGAACCCTTTAATTTTGATGTAAAGGGAGTAAATGTTGAAGTTTCCGGGGGCCACGGCTTTGATATGAATATGAACTACAACCTAAGTCTCGATGTGCCTGCAAGAATGCTGGGAAGCCAGGTGGGTAATGCGCTTAGCAGATTAAGTGGAGATGAACTTAAAAATATGGTAGTAGCGCTACCAATAGGTTTAAAAGGAACTTTTCAAAATCCGCAGATAAATATAAATATGGAACAGGCGGTTAGTAATCTTACTCAGAAAATTGTTGCCAAACAAAAAGAAAACCTCAAAGAACGCGGGCAGGATGCAATTAGAGATATTATTAACAAGCAAACCGGCGGAAATCAAAAGCCACAAAATGATAGCATTACTTCTCAGGATTCTATACAAATCCAAACTCCAAAAACTGACCAAACCCCAAAAAGTCAGGAAGAGCAGGTTAAAGATGCTGCCCGAAATATTTTAGGCGGAATTCTGAAAAACAGAACCCAGAAAAAGGATACGACAAGCAATTAAAAAATTAAACCCTCACAGATTTTCAGTAATTTCAGAAATCTGTGAGGTTTATTATATTATATCTTCAGGAATAAACTTTTCTAAATGTTAGATGCTGAAATAAATTCAGCATGACGTGCTTTCCCAGCTTTAATAAATTAAAGCACACCCAACTCCACCACAAAACCTTCGTGGGCGCGAACGTTAAAAACGGTGCCGTCTTCAAAAATCAAATACTGGCCTTTTATTCCTTTTAAAACTCCTTCGTAGAATGGGTTTTTACCAAGATTAAGCGTCTTTATTTTCTTAGGAAATTCCAATACTGGAAAATCAATTTCCAGTTCCTTTCTATCAGCCAGGTAATATTCTTTTGCTTCTTCCGGAATAAAATCCTTTAGCTTATCGCGTTCTTCAGCCAAATTAAGATCCAAAACCTCGTTGGTCAACATTTTTCGCCAATTGGTTTTATCAGAAACGTGGCTTTTTAAGGCTACTTCAGTAATTCCCGCGAGATATCTATTGGGCACCTCAACAATTTCAATGGCTTCGTGCGCTCCCTGGTCTATCCAACGGGTGGGAATTTGCGTTTTTCGGGTTACCCCAACTTTTACATTGCTAGAATTTGCTAAATAAACTACATGAGGTTGTAATTGCGCTTCTTTTTCAAAATCCAGGTCACGATCTTCTTCATCTAAATGTGCTTTACTAAGTTCGGGACTCATAATCCAATCCCCCGCTTGTGGGATAGAAGTAAAACAATCGTAACAATACCCCTGACGAAAGATTTTCTTTTGCAATCCACAATTCAAACACTGAAATCGAAGAAAATTAAGGCTTATTTTCTTCCCGAGAATCTGGTTCATATTAATAAAATCGTCCTCAAAAATGAGGTAATATTGCACCTTATCGGTGATCTCGGTTCTCATTTTTCTAAACACCCCTTCGTATCTCATCTTTTTTTCCCTATTTTTAACCGAAGTTGATTTGTAAGCTTCGAAGTTTAAATTAATTTTAGCCAGCCAAACAGCTGAAGCATTGTCAGCGATAAAGATATAAAGAATAATGCCAATTCCATTAGTAAACTCCATTGCTTCGTGGTTTCTCAAGAAGCGAATTCATCAAATGGAGTTGTTTATAAAATACCCCCACGAAGTTCAGGACGAGCTACTTAGACATTTGCTTTCTAAAGCAAAAAATACCGAAATTGGCAAAAAATATGGCTTTTCAGAAATTAAAAACCACAGCCAGTTTGCGAGCCGGGTTCCTATTCAGCAATATGAAGATTACCAGGCTTGCATAGAACGCAGCCGGCAGGGAGAAACGAATATTTTTTGGCCTACGCCTATAAAATGGTTTGCAAAATCCAGCGGGACCACCAGCGCAAAAAGCAAGTTTATTCCTGTTAGTGAAGACTCCCTGGAGCATTGTCATTATAACGCAGGCAAAGATTTGCTTTGCATGTATTTAAATAACAATCCTCAATCCCAGTTATTTACGGGAAAGAGTTTAAGGTTAGGTGGCAGTAAAGAGATCTACAAAAATAACGGTACGGCTTACGGCGATCTTTCGGCGATTTTAATTGCCAACATGCCATTTTGGGCAGAATTTAGCAGCACGCCCAGCAACGAGGTTTCCCTTATGAACGATTGGGAAGTGAAAATGCAGGCTATTGTAAATGAAACCATTAAAGAAAATGTGACCAGCCTGGCCGGTGTACCCAGTTGGATGCTGGTTTTACTGAATAATATTTTAGAAACCACAGGAAAAGAAAATCTATTTGAGGTGTGGCCTCACTTAGAAGTTTATTTTCACGGCGGGGTAAGTTTTGATCCTTATGCACCGCAATATCAAAAGATATTACCCAAGGAAGATTTCAGGTTTTATGAGATCTATAATGCTTCGGAAGGATTTTTTGCCTGCCAGGACCAGAATGATTCCAAAGAATTATTGTTAATGCTGGATTACGGAGTTTACTATGAGTTTATTCCTATGGATAGCTACGGCAGTGAAAATGAAAAAGCAATTCCCCTGGCCGAAGTTGAAACCGGGAAAAATTATGCGGTGGTAATAACCACAAATGCAGGTTTATGGCGCTATAAGATAGGCGATACCGTTAAGTTCACTTCTACCAGTCCTTATCGCATAAAAGTAACCGGAAGAACCAAGCACCATATTAATGTTTTTGGGGAAGAATTAATTATTGAGAATGCTGAAGCAGCTTTAAAAAAGACTTCTTTAGTTACCAATTGCGAAATTGTAGATTATACCGCAGCGCCTGTTTTTATGGAAGGCAAAGAAAAAGGTGCGCACGAGTGGATTATTGAATTTAAAAATCCGCCACGGGATTTTGAGAAATTCAAATACGAACTCGATTTGGCATTGCAACATGTAAACAGCGATTATGAAGCAAAACGTTATAATAATATGACGCTGAATATGCCTAAAATTCACCAGGCACGCGAAAAATTATTTTACGATTGGCTTAAGAAAAATGATAAACTGGGCGGGCAGCATAAAATTCCTAGACTTTCTAATTCCAGAAGTTATGTTGAAGAATTGTTGGGAATGAATTATTTGTAATACAAAGATATACAGCTCCCCTCCTTTTAAAAAGAGGGGAACGAATTCAGCTTTAGCTGAAGAAAGGGGTGGTTAAAGATTGAATTTTTAAAATAGAATTTTTAAAAATCACCCCTCTTACCTGCGGCCACCTCCCCTTGAAAAAAAGTGAGGAGCTCTTTTATTTTATATCAACTTATTATCTTTTCAGTGTAAAATTGGCGCCAAAATGATCGTTGGCACCATCTTTTTCAAATTCAACTCTAAACCAATAATCGTCTGCGGGCAAGGTTCTACCATTGTAGGTGCCGTCCCAGCCTGCGCCTCCGGGAGTTAACTCTTTAATCAGTTTTCCATAGCGGTCAAAAACATAGAGTTTTTTAATCCGAATTTCAGCAGTATTTTCAATATTCCAGGTATCGTTATAACCATCAGAATTTGGAGTAAAAAAACGGGGATAACCAACCAGGTAGAATTCTTCAGAAGTTGTAATTCCGCAGCCATTAATTTCTCTGGCACTAATGGTATGATTTCCTTGGTCTAAATTCCTAAAAACTGCACTTTCCTGCCAATTACCGTTATCGGCACGATATTCATAAGTGGTTTCATCTCCTGGCCCAGGAATTGCTTCGGCACTAATTATATAACCGCCGGTAAAATCACTTCCTTCAATCTCTACCTCCACAGTTTCCGGGCGGGAATAAAGAAGTAAAGTAGTGTTAAATTCTATAGAACAGCCGGAGCGATTATCGGTCACAATAAGACTTACACTATTAAAATTTGGAGTTACAGCAAAATTCAACACCGCTTCGGTACTAATTGTATTCCCCCCCGCTATCCACTCGTAAGTATAATCGGCACCTAGATCTTCGCCTATTCCCTGGTTATCTAATACAGTCCCGTCTAAATCTACACAGATCACGCTTTCTTCCGGCAGAAAGTTTTCCGGCACAAAAGTTAATTCTACATTGAAAATAACCTCGTTTGAAAGACAGCCACTTTCTATTCCTTCTACCTGAGCAACAATTTCCCGGGACTCTTCTACCGGGAATGCAGTGGGATTAGAAATAGGATTTTCAGCTTCAAGCTCTTGGATAGATTCATAAAAATTCACCCTGTAATTTTCTTCAGCGGTATTTCCATTAAGAATTTCGACTGAGGCAGCACTTAAATCTATAGCGGTTCGAATGGGATCACAGATGTAAAGATCTGCCGGGACAGAAGCTACGGGCTCACTATAAAACGTAACTTCAATTTCATCTTCATCAGCCTGTCCCGTAATATTTTCATATACAATCACCTTATAACGTCCAGAATTTGATATGGTTAAGGTAGGATCTTCTTCATTGGCAATTATCTCAAAGTTGTTTGTGGTGTTATCAAACCTAAACCATTCGTAGCGCTCTACCCCATCTGTAGTAGCATCTAAAGTTGTTTCATCTTGTCCGCATAGAAACCTGTCTGGCCCCAACACTTCGTCTAAAATCCCACAATCTGTAGAACCGGAATTAGCCTGATCTGAATTTGTTTGCCGTAAACTTATAAAGCCGGGTAATTCTTCATAATTAGTAATTAAAACCACGTAAACCTGTCCTTCCTCAGCATTTGGGATAAACATTTGTTCTACGGTATCGGGTTCGTAACTGCAGTCTACAATATTTAGTTCGCTTAAAGAATCGTCTGTACAATAATCTTCAGTACGGTCAAAAGGTCCCCACACAATAAAATCTACATCGTACTGCGAACCACCGCCATCTTCATTTTGAAATTGAGAAATATCAAACCGAAGATTTCCGGCTTCTTCTACCTGCAAATAAAACCAGGCAGGATAAGGTTGCGAAAGCAAACAACCATAATCTGGTCCCGGTTGCCCATTTACAATATTGCTGTTTGTTGTATTAGAATTAGGAAAAACAAGTTCCTCGTCTCCGGCGCAAAAGGGATCTAGATTTTCACAAGAACTACCCTGGCCAAAAACACTAAAACTCCCGTAAAGAAGAATTATACAAAAAAGAAGTAGGGTTTCTTGTTTCATAATAAGTTCTAGAAGTTACAAAATAACAAATATCTATTTAAACCCCGGCTTTTATGATTACATAAAAACCTATTAAATATGTATCTTTGCAAGCCAAACAATCGGTTTACGACTATTATTGTAAAAACGGTATGAAAATAGATAAAATTTTGAATGAAATTGATGAGCAGGGAGATGCCCACGTAGGCAGCAGTGCAGAAACCCCTATTCGTGAAGATGCTTTTGAATTGAGCGATATTGAAAAAGTAGCGCTCATCAATAAAGATGTAAAACATATTATGGAAACTTTAGGCCTGGATCTTACCGATGACAGCCTAAAAGGAACTCCACAACGTGTGGCAAAAATGTTTGTAAATGAGATTTTTGCAGGATTAGATCCTGAAAAAAAACCTATTGCATCTACTTTTGAAAACAAGTATAAATATGGCGAAATGCTGGTAGAAAAAAACATAACCGTTTATTCTACCTGTGAGCACCATTTACTTCCTATAGTTGGAAAAGCCCACGTAGCCTATATTTCTAAAGGTCGCGTTATTGGACTGTCAAAAATGAACCGAATTGTAGATTATTTCGCAAAACGACCACAGGTACAGGAAAGAATGACGATGCAAATTGTTCAGGAATTACAAAAAGCCCTGGGTACTCCAGATGTTGCTTGTGTTGTTGATGCCAAGCACCTTTGCGTAAACAGCCGCGGAATTAGAGATATAGACAGTAGCACCGTAACCAGTGAATTTGGCGGGGCTTTCAAAGAAAAATCTGTAAAAAGAGAATTTCTTGACTATATAAAATTAGACACTACTTTTTAAAAATTTCTATTTTTTAATAACCAACAACTAACTATCTATGGCGCTATACCAGGAACAAAGCTTGAAAATGTACAATTCTATGACGGGGGAAAAGGAAGTCTTTAAACCCATAAACGAAGGAAACGTTGGAATGTATGTTTGCGGCCCTACTGTTTACAGTAATGTTCATTTAGGTAATTGCCGAACTTTTATCTCTTTTGATCTTGTTTTTCGTTACCTGAAGCATTTGGGCTATAAAGTAAGATATGTTAGGAATATAACCGATGCCGGTCACCTTGAAAATGATGCCGATAGCGGGGAAGATAGAATTGCTAAAAAAGCACGTTTAGAACAAATAGAACCTATGGAAGTGGTACAACGCTACACCATAGATTTTCATAATATCCTGCAGAAATTCAATAACCTGCCACCGAGTATAGAGCCTACGGCTACCGGCCATATTGTTGAGCAAATTGAGATCATTAAAACTATAATCGAAAAAGGATTTGCCTACGAGGTAAATGGATCGGTTTATTTTGATGTAAAGAAATTCAATGAAACCAACCATTATGGTAAGCTAAGCGGAAGGGATATTGATAATATGATCGCAAACACCCGAGAACTTGCTGCACAAAGCGATAAGAAGAATCCGCAGGATTTTGCGCTTTGGAAAAAAGCCGAACCACAACATATAATGCGCTGGCCTTCGCCCTGGAGCGATGGTTTCCCGGGTTGGCATTTAGAGTGCACCGTGATGAGTACAAAATATTTAGGCGAAGAATTTGATATTCACGGCGGCGGAATGGATCTAAAATTCCCACACCACGAATGTGAAATTGCCCAGGGTGAAGCCGCTACCGGCAAAAACCCCGTTCATTACTGGTTACACGCCAATATGCTTACTTTAAACGGTAAGAAAATGGCAAAAAGTACCGGCAATAATATTCTTCCCGAAGAAATTTTCTCCGGAAATAACGATGTTTTAGATAAACCATTTTCACCAAATGTGACTCGTTTTTTTATGCTTCAGGCGAATTACCGTAGCATCCTGGATTTTTCAGATGAAGCATTAAAAGCAAGCGAAAAAGGTTTTAACCGATTGATGGATGCTTACCATGCTATAGATGAGCTTTCGGTTTCAGACAAATCCAGCGTAGATATTAAGAGCTGGAAACAGTCTTGCTACGATGCGATGAACGATGATTT
>NZ_CAXAVR010000111.1:0-8313 GCF_963972535.1 uncultured Salegentibacter sp. | reverse complement strand
TCGCTTTTTACAAAAGCTTCCCCGGTGATCTTTTCGTATAATTCTATATACCGTTCAGAAACCGATTCGATATATTCATCGCTCATTTCGGGAAGAATTTGACCTTCTTTTCCCTGGAAATTGTTTTCAATAAGCCATTGTCTCACAAATTCTTTAGATAATTGTTTTTGTGGCTCATCGTTATTCTGTCTTTCCCGGTAACCATCGGCATAAAAATATCGGGAAGAATCGGGAGTGTGAATTTCATCTATTAGAACAATTTCTCCTTCAGCATTTTTACCAAATTCATATTTGGTATCAACTAAAATCAATCCTCTCTTTGCTGCAATTTCAGTTCCGCGTTTAAAAAGATTTCTGGTATACTTTTCAAGAATTTCGTAGTCTTCTTTAGAAACAATAGCACGTTTTAGAATTTCCTCTTTAGCAATATCTTCATCGTGATCGCCCTGTTCAGCTTTGGTTGCAGGAGTAATAATTGGCTCCGGGAATTTATCATTCTCCTTCATTCCGTTAGGCATTTCTACCCCACACAGCATACGTTTCCCGGCTTTGTATTCCCGGGCAGCGTGGCCGGCAAGATAACCGCGAATTACCATTTCAATTTTAAAAGGCTCGCAAGCCTGGCCAACCGCAACATTAGGATCTGGAGTGGCTTCCAGCCAGTTGGGTACAAGGTCGCGTGTGGCTTCCATCATTTTTGTGGCAATTTGATTAAGGATCTGACCCTTGTAAGGGATTCCCTTTGGCATTACCACATCAAAAGCCGAAAGCCTATCTGTTGCAACAATTACGAGTTTATTATTTTTTAAAGTATAAACATCCCGCACTTTACCTTTGTAAACATCGGTTTGGCCGGGAAAATTGAAATCGGTTTTTATAATGGTATTGTTCATTAGAATCTATTCTGAAATTTTGAAACTATATTGCGTGAAAATTGAAAATGATTTATTCTGTATGTTCAATTTCTTTATAGGCTGAAATTATCTTTTTCACGAGTCGGTGGCGAATCACATCTTTATCGTCAAGGTAAATTATTCCTACACCTTTTACTTCTTTAAGCACGAGTAACGCTTCTTTTAAACCTGAAATAACCCTGCGTGGTAAATCTATTTGCCCGGGATCTCCGGTAATCATAAACTTGGCACTTTTCCCCATTCGGGTAAGAAACATTTTCATTTGCGCGTGGGTAGTATTTTGGGCTTCATCCAAAATCACAAAAGCATTATCTAAGGTTCGGCCACGCATAAATGCAAGTGGTGCAATTTGAATCACTCCTTTTTCTATAAATGAATCAAGTCTTTCCTGCGGAATCATATCCCGAAGCGCATCATAAAGCGGCTGCATATAAGGATCTAATTTTTCCTTTAAATCGCCGGGAAGAAATCCCAGGTTTTCACCAGCTTCAACCGCGGGACGGGTAAGAATAATCCTGCGAACTTGTTTTTCTTTTAATGCTTTTACGGCAAGCGCAACGCCGGTGTATGTCTTTCCGGTTCCTGCAGGGCCAATGGCAAAAACCATATCGTTTTTACGCATTAGCTCAACCAGCTTTCTTTGGTTTGCGGTTTGGGCTTTTACCAATCGGCCGCCCACCCCGTGAACCAAAACTTCACCGCTTTCGTCTGAAGTTTGATAATCTGAACTTTTCTCGCTGGTTAGCACCCTTTCAATCACATTCTCATCCAGTTTATTATACTTTCCGAAGTGTTCCATTAGCATTGTGATGCGTTCATCAAATTCTTCCAGCATTTCCTCGTCTCCAAAAACCTTAATTTTATTTCCGCGGGCTACAATTTTTAGCTTTGGAAAGTATTTTTTAAGAAGTTCAATATTCTCGTTTTGTTGCCCAAAAAATTCGCGGGGATTAATCTCAGAAAGTTCAATTACAATTTCGTTCAAAGGCTTATGGTTTTAGTTGAAAAACAATATCAAAATATTTTTATTTATAGTTATTCTTTATTTGTTGCTACTAAGTTTTAATGTTAATTTTGGCAGTTAGAAGATAGGTTGAAATACCTAACTTTTCTTTTTCAAAAAAACCAATAAACTTAACTTCGCTTACTATACAAACTTACATAAAATAAGCGCTTACAAGTTAAAAAAATATTAACAATCACCTATGGCTATCATTACTTTAACCACCGATTTTGGCGAGAAAGATTACTTTGTGGGAGCGGTTAAGGGAGCTATTTACAGCGAATTAAAAGATGTTAGAATTGTTGATATTTCACATTCAGTTTCCCCATTTCATATTAGTGAAGCGGCCTACATTATAAAAAACGCTTATAATAGTTTTCCTAAAGGTAGTATTCATATAATTGGGATCGATTCAGAATTTACGCCAGAAAATAAACACCTGGCTGTTTTATTGGACGATCACTATTTTATTTGTGCCAATAACGGGATTTTATCTTTGCTGGCTTCAGAAATTAAACCTGAGAAAATTGTGGAAATTAATATTCACGATGCCATAGAAACCAATTTCCCGGTTTTAGATGTGTTTGTAAAAGTAGCCTGCCATTTAGCTCGTGGAGGAACGCTGGAAGTAATTGGAAAAAATATTAGTGAGATAAAATACCTAAAACAGTTTGAACCTGCTATTAATTCTGAAAAAAACCAGATTGTTGGTCACGTTTTATATATTGATAATTATGGAAATGTAGTTACTAATATTAGTCGGAAACTTTTTGATCAGGTAGGCAAAGGAAGAAATTATTTAATTAGTGCCCGAATGGTCACTTTTCCAAAAATTTATGAAGCATATTCTGATTGGATTAATTTTGAAGTGGAAAAAGAGAATCGGGGAGAAGAAGATGGCAAAAAACTTGCGCTATTTAATTCGGCCGGGTATATAGAACTGGCAATTTATAAAAGTAATCCTTCTACGGTAGGCAGCGCGTCTACACTTTTTGGACTGGAACACCGTGATACGGTAACTATTAAATTTGAAGAAAAATGATACACAGAATTGTGAAAATGGAATTTGATCCCGAAAAAATTGAAGAATTCCTTTCTAATTTTGAACAAAACAAAAAGAAAATAAGAGAATTTGGCGGTTGTTATAAACTGGAGTTATTACGGGACCAGGACAATACAAACATTTTTTTTACGTATAGTTACTGGGTAGATGAGCTCTCTTTAGAACGTTACCGAAATTCAGAGTTATTTAAAGGGGTTTGGGCCAAGACCAAAGTGCTTTTTAATGCAAAACCTGAAGCTTGGAGCACCAATATTATAAGTAGCCAATAATTTAATTTAGAATCATATTTGCCAATGCTGGCCATTTTAAACAAAGAAATAAATTCTTTTTTTTCATCACCAATCGGTTACCTGGTCATTGGAATCTTTTTGGTGGTTTGTGGTTTGTTTTTGTTTGTTTTTACCGGAGATTACAATATCCTGGATAACGGATTTGCCGATGTCAAACCATTCTTTAATCTTGCTCCCTGGATCTTCATTTTTCTTATTCCCGCAATTACCATGAAGAGTTTTTCTGAAGAGAAACGACAGGGGACTATGGAATTACTGCTAACTCGCCCAATTGGTTTTACACAGCTTGTTTTAGGAAAATATTTTGGCGCTTTAATCCTGGTAATTTTAGCTATTTTGCCCAGTATTTTATATGTTATTACTATTCACCAACTGGGGAATCCGGTGGGAAATTTTGACCTTGGTGCAACTCTTGGATCTTACCTGGGCTTAATTTTTCTTGGAGGCTGCTATACCGCTATTGGTATTTTTGCTTCTTCGCTTTCTCAAAATCAAATCATCGCATTTATCATCGCTGTTTTTCTATGTTTTCTAAGTTATTTCGCTTTTGAAGGTTTGGGAGATTTAGACCTATTTGGAAGTACTAATTATGGCGCAGAATACCTTGGTATCAGCTTTCATTACCAAAGCATAAGCAGAGGTGTAATAGATACCCGTGATATTATTTATTTTCTAAGTTTTATAGTTTTCTTTCTAAAACTTACACAGTTAAGGTTAATAGCAATTCAGAAAAATTCTTAGGCTTTGAAACACCAAAACACCTATAAAAACGTTTTTCTGTGGCTTGTTGCACTTGTAGTGATAAACCTAGTGGCTGCAAACTTTTTTGAGCGCATAGACCTTACTCGAGACCAACGTTATACACTGTCTCCTGCGGCAATGGAAATTGTTTCAGATGCTGATTCGCCTATTATTATTGAAGTCTTTTTAGAAGGAAATTTTCCATCAGAGTTTAGAAGGCTTCGGAATGAAACCAGACAAATGCTGGAGGAGTTTTCAGCTTATAACAGTAATATAAAATTCACTTTTACCAATCCCTTAGAAGAAAGTAATGATGCTGAAGCTACCGCACAGGAATTTTATCAGCAGGGAATGCCGCCAGCAAGGGTAAGCGTGCAGGAGAACGGTAAGAGTTCTGAGGCTTTGGTTTTTCCCTGGGCCGTAGCCACTATGGGAGACAAAAAGGTTCAAATTCCCCTATTAAAAAATAAATTAGGTGCTACCGATGAAGAACGGGTTTCAAGCTCTGTACAGCAGTTGGAATATGCTATTGCCAATGCATTGAATAAATTAGTTTATCCGCGGAAAAAGAAAATCGCGGTAATGCGTGGAAACGGTGAGTTGCCCGATGCACAAATAGCTAGTTTTATAAAGACGCTGCAGGAATATTATTTTATGGCGCCGTTTACTTTAGATTCGGCGGCTGTAAATCCTCAAAAAACGCTTCAGCAATTAAAAGGGTACGATTTGATTATCGAGGCAAAACCTACCGAGGCCTTTACCGAAAATGAAAAGTATATTTTAGATCAATATACAATGAGCGGTGGTAAATCACTTTGGCTAACCGAAGCCGTTGCTATGGAAACCGATAGTTTGCTGAATCCTTCCGGGAGAGCTTTTGCTTTACCTCGTGATCTTAATTTAGGCGATTTTTTCTTTTCCTACGGAATTAGGATTAATCCGGTTTTGATCAACGATATTTACTCAGCGCCGATTATTTTGGCCTCTGGGCAGGGAAATAATACTCGGTTTAATCCGTATCCTTGGTTTTACAGTCCGTTAACCACTTCGCCCAACGATCACCCTATTATTAATAATATTGAAGCTGTGAAATTTGAATATGCCAATCAAATTGATACGCTTCAGAATAAGCTTGAAAAAACAATTTTATTAAGCAGTTCTCCGCAAACCAGGGTAGAAGGTACGCCCCGCGAAATTAGCCTGGAGATGGTAAGCCGGGAACCGGATTTGGCTTCCTATAAAGATGGCGAGCAGCCACTGGCCGTTTTGCTGGAAGGAGAATTTACTTCGGTTTATAAAAACAGGATCAAGCCATTTGAAATTGAAAATCCTTTAAACCAAAATGAAGAAACCAAAATGCTGGTAATTTCAGATGGAGATGTTATTAAAAATGAAGTGCAGCGCGGAAAGCCTTTAGAAATGGGGCTTGAACGCTACACCGGAAATACCTATGGAAACAAAGAATTTTTACTAAATGCAGTAAATTATATGCTGGATGACAGCGGACTTATAGATATTCGCAGCAAGGAAATAAATATCGCTTTTCTGGACGATCAAAAAACTGCTGATGAACGCGAAAAATGGCAGGTGATTAATATTATTCTTCCTTTAATTATCCTGGGACTTTTCACTTTCGGATTTAATTATTTTAGAAAAAGGAAATACCTGAAATAGCTTTCTTAGATTTTAATTTTCAGGAAATAAAATCAACATATTAACAATCTTAAAAAGATTATTCGTTGTAAGTACCTGTTTTGTAATTATTTACTTCATATTTTTTTGTTTTTGATGTTAATAAAAACTCGTTGGCACAAGCTTTATTTTTAACAGATTAAAATATATTTGTAATGATTTCTAATTAATCACAAAGCCGATGAAATTTATTGTATCCAGCAGTTATTTGCTGAAACAGCTTCAGATATTGGGTGGGGTTATTAACAACACCAACACCCTTCCAATTTTAGACAACTTTTTATTCGATCTTAAGCAGGACGAGCTTACGGTTTCTGCCTCAGATCTTGAAACTACAATGTCTGCTAAACTTAAGGTAGAATCAGATTCCGAAGGAAAAATAGCGGTTCCTGCAAAATTGCTTTTAGATACGCTAAAAACCTTCCCGGAGCAACCCTTAACTTTTGTTGCTGAAGATAACAACACTATAGAATTAAGCTCTAATCACGGTAAATATGCACTTGCTTATGCCGATGGTGAGGAGTTTCCAAATCCTGTGGAATTGGAAGATCCAAGCAGCACCGTTTTAGAAGGTGATATTTTAGCTACCGCAATTAGCAAAACCATTTTCGCTTCAGGAAACGACGATCTTCGCCCGGTAATGAGTGGGGTTTTCTTTCAATTTACTACTGAAGGTTTGACTTTTGTAGCAACTGATGCGCATAAATTGGTGAAATACCAACGTGAAGATGTTACTGCTTCTCAGGCTTCAGACTTTATTATGCCGAAAAAGCCACTAAACCTTTTAAAAGGAATTTTGGCCGGTAGTGAAAGTGAAGTACTTATAGAATACAACGATTCTAATGCGAAATTCACTTTTGACGATACGCAATTAGTTTGTCGTTTGATAGACGGGAAATACCCTAATTACGAAGCGGTAATTCCGAAGGAAAATCCGAATAAATTAACTATTGAACGTAACCAATTTTTGAGTTCGGTTCGTAGGGTGTCTATTTTCTCTAATAAAACCACGCACCAGGTGAGATTAAAAATTGCTGGTGCCGAATTAAATATATCTGCGGAAGACGTAGATTACAGCAATAAGGCCGAAGAGCGTTTAACCTGTTCTTACCAGGGAGACGATATGCAAATTGGGTTCAACTCTCGTTTTCTTACTGAAATGCTGAATAATCTTACTTCAGATGAAGTGCAATTGGAAATGAGTTTGCCAAACAGAGCCGGAATTTTAACTCCTGTAGATGGTTTAGACCCGGGAGAAAAAATTACGATGCTGGTTATGCCGGTGATGCTTAATAATTAAGCCCCCTGGCTCCCGAAGGGGGAAATTAAATATAAAAACGTAGCTAGTTTTAAATTCAAACCTCACAGGTTTTCAAAACCTGTGAGGTTTTTTATTCTAACAAGTAGGGAATGAAGTTATAATAAAAAAAGGCAGCCCATCGGCTGCCTTGTTGTTTTGAAAATTTCTCCGGTTTATTTTATAATTTCAATAGTTAGCGGATAATTAGGTATTTCTCCGTTGCTCACTTTAATAGCATTTACTATAGGAATAACCACCATTAAAATTGCTATCCCAATAAGAGCGATTATACCAAGTCCGAATAAAAAGATTAGCGGAATACATAACAAGCTGTATATAAACATACTTATTTGGAAATTGATGATCATTTTTCCGTGAAAGTCCATTCCGGCAACTTTATCTTTTTGGGTAAGCCACAGGATTAACGGAACTATAAAACCCCCAATTCCAGTAACTAAATCCAATAACTGACTTAAGTGGGTAAGAACGAGCATTTGGTTGTCTTCTCTCATTTTTTCTTTGATTGATGTGATGTCTCTATATTAATAGACGATCTTTTTCGCCCGATGTTACAATTTTTAAAAGATGCATTTTTTCTCCCCCTCTTTTGGAGGGGGTTGGGGGGAGGCTTATCTTTGCCTTATGAAATTAAACGACACTATTGTAGCGCTTGCCACACCTTCGGGTGCAGGTGCCATTGCGATTATTAGGGTTTCCGGTCCTGAAGCATTTAATATTGTTTCCCCGCTTTTTAAGGCTAAGAGTAAAAAAAAGCTAAGCGAACAGCCCAGCCATACTTTACATTTAGGAAATCTAATGGACGATGATCGTACCTTAGATGAGGTTTTAATTTCAATATTTAGAGCGCCTAAATCTTATACGGGCGAAGAAACGGTAGAAATTTCCTGTCATGGGAGTCCGTATATTCAGCAGGAGATTATTCAGTTAATGATTAGAAAAGGTTGTCGCTCTGCCGAAGCCGGGGAGTTTACCATGCGAGCCTTCCTAAACGGAAAAATGGATCTTAGTCAGGCAGAAGCCGTGGCCGATCTAATTTCTTCTGAAAACCAGGCTTCGCACCAAATGGCGATGCAACAAATGCGCGGCGGATTTTCTAATGAAATTCATCGTTTACGTCAGGAATTATTAGATTTTGCATCTTTAATCGAATTAGAATTAGATTTTTCTGAAGAAGATGTGGAGTTCGCTAATCGCGATCAATTTAAAGAATTGGTAGCCAGAATTCAGCAGGTATTAAAACGTTTAATAGATTCTTTCGCTACCGGGAACGTGCTTAAAAACGGAATTCC
>NZ_CAXAVR010000110.1:0-8373 GCF_963972535.1 uncultured Salegentibacter sp. | reverse complement strand
CCAGGATTGCAAGTAAGAAGTTGGGTAGATTTAAAATTAAGGCATCAAGCCAACTAACTAACTTTGCGGTGATCCCTTCAAGGGATTCTCTAAGGTTAAATTCGTCTTCCAATCTTTATTTATTTGCTGGATTTATGAGAATCTGTGGTTTTCATTTTCCAGGCATCTAGCATCCAGCTGGTTTTTTCTAACTCTCTTATGTAAGCACCAATTAAATCTATGGTACCTTCATCTCCTGCTTTATCTGCAGTTTCTACCACAGAGCGCATTTGTTTTAGTAAAGTACCGTGATCTTTAAGCAGGGTCTCAATCATTTCATAATCGGTTAAATCTGCTTTAGATTCTTTTAGGTTAGATGCTTCAAGATAATCGGTTAAATTACTAATGGGCGTATATCTTAGGGTAAGAATACGCTCAGCAATTTCATCTACTTTCAATTTAGCATCATCGTATAATTCCTCAAATTTCTCGTGTAAATCGAAAAAGTTTTTCCCAATTACATTCCAGTGAAAATTGCGAAGTTTTTGATAGTATAAATGATAATCTGCAAGCAGAACATTTAATTCATCTACAGTTTTACTTGTTTTTTCTTTATCGAGTCCTAAATAGCTCATAGTTTTAATTTATGGTTTTTAAAAATTCAATACAAAAATATAATAGTTTGAAGGATCAGCCAATAAAAAAGACTGATTTAATAGAAGTTTAACGAGGCTTAATTAATAGGGCGGTTATCTTTTAAATCAAGCTTTGCGATCATTTCTTTTGAAACCTGGCCGCTGGAAATTCCATAGCCGTCAACTAAAACTCCTTTGTAACCTTTAGAGGTAGTTATGGCGTAAAGAATGGCATTATCGTCAGGATTACTCATTCCTTCAAAACGTAATACTTTATCTACGTCAAAATCTTCTACTCCAAAAGTTTCGTCTTTAGATTTAAGCTCTATTTCTTCGTCAAGAAGGTTGAAATCGTGTTCGTAACCTTCTTCTAATTTTAATTTGTTTATCGCCTGGGAAAGCGTTCCGTAATCTTTCATCTTAAATTGTTTGATTGATTAATAATGTTAAATTACGTTTACAGGCCCTCATATGCAAATTAAAAATGCTGTTTAGGATAAGTTTAACTCCTTATAAAGCCTTATTTTTAAAGGCTTCAGCGGAAATATTTATTTTTGGTGTGAGAGATTTACCAGCTTTCAATTATCTTCTTCATTTTTATTATTTCCGAAGTTGAAAAAGCCTAAAGGAAACACCAATAGAAGAAAAAAATACCACCCGGTGACCAGGCCTACAATGGTGATAATTGCCGCAATTATGTAAAGCCAGTAAGATTTACGGAATTTCATAAATAAAAATTTAAATTAAGAACAAATTTATAAATAGGAAGCAATTTTGAATCTTTACTAAGATTTCTATCTACATTTATAATAATTTTAAAAACCTTTTTATCTTTCAAAAAAACTTTTGTGAAGTAGGGGTTTCTTAACTCACGAATTTATTGGATATTTGCAAATTAGCGATTTCGTTAAAATAAAATAAAGGAAAAGCGTTCCATTATTAAGAATTCAGCAAAATGAAAAATAAAATCACTTTAAAGGAACTGGCAAAATTACTGAATGTTTCAGTTTCTACGGTTTCTAAAGCTTTGCACGATAGCCCTGAAATTAGCCCTAAAACAGCAGAACGTGTTAAGGAACTTGCTAAACTTCATAATTATCGCCCCAACCCTGTGGCTGTAAATTTAAAAAGTAGTAAAAGCGGCACTATAGGAGTGATTATTCCCAATATTTCAAATACATTTTTTGCCAATGTACTATTAGGTATTGAGGCCAGGGCCCAGAAAAGTGGATTACAGGTGATTACCTATATCTCTAATGAAAAACTGGAAAGGGAACAGCAAATTGCAGAAATGCTAACCTCGGGATTTGTAGATGGGGTTCTTATAGCAATTTCAGAAGAAACACAACGTAAAAAGGAGTACGATCATCTTTTTAATCTTGTAGATTATGATATTCCGGTGGTTTTATACGATAGGATTAACCTGGATCTACAGGTAGATAAAATTGGTATAGACGATGAATATAGTTTGGAAGAAGCAACGCGTATGCTCCAGTCTCGGGGAATTAAGAAAATAGGAATTGCTACTTCAATACATCATTTAGGTGTGGGGAAACTAAGAATTACCGGATACCGAAACGCTCTTAAAAACCGGGATGATTTTTATATTGCGAATTCTTCAAAACCTGATTCTTTAAGGGAAAAAACACAGAAACTTCTGGTTGAAGATAAGGTAGAGGCAATTTTATGTACAGATTTTGTGAGTACGATGATGGTCTATAGATTGGCTTATGAGAATAAAATTAGTATCCCAAAAGATTTAAAAGTAATTGGATTTTTAAATGCTGATGTAGCGCGTTTTTTAACTCCATCTATAAGTTATGTAGAGCAATTTCCGGAAGAAATAGGAGAGCAAGCGGTAGATTTATTAGTGAATAGAATAGAAAATCGTATTGCCGGGAAACAACCAATAAATAAAACCATTAATACTAAATTAATTCATTTAGAATCTACAGATTTTTAGGCTTTCTTCGATAATAATTGATTCCAAACTTCGAGTTTTATTGTCAAAAACAGGTTGAAAGACCGTTTTAAAAGTGCTTAGAAAAACTATCTTTGAGCAGAAATCTATATTTTTTTAAATGAAATCTTTGAAAAGAAATATTCTTATAACCGGTGGTGCCGGTTTTATAGGCTCTCATGTAGTTCGTCTTTTTGTAAATAAATATCCTAATTATCAGATCTTTAATTTAGATGCCTTAACCTATGCCGGCAATCTTGAAAATATTAAAGATATTGAGAATGCCGAAAATTATCATTTTCTAAAAGCTGATATTACTGATGCTGATAAAGTAAAATCGCTTTTTCAGGAATATAAATTTGATAGTGTAATTCATCTTGCAGCAGAATCTCACGTAGACCGGTCAATTTCCAATCCGAAAATATTCGTAGAAACCAATGTTACCGGCACTCTAAATTTAATGGAAGCCGCCTTAGGGATCTGGAAAGAAAAGCTGGAAGATAAATTATTTTATCATATTAGTACCGATGAAGTATACGGTACCTTAGGAGAAACAGGGCTCTTTACGGAAGAAACCTCATATGCTCCAAATTCCCCGTATTCTGCTTCCAAGGCAGCCTCAGATCATTTTGTAAGAGCCTATGGAGGGACTTATAATTTACCTTATGTAATTTCTAATTGTTCCAATAATTACGGGCCAAATCAATTTCCCGAGAAACTTATCCCATTATTCATCAATAATATTATTGAGAATAAGTCATTGCCGGTTTACGGAGACGGAAAGTACACGCGAGATTGGTTGTATGTTATAGATCACGCCAAAGCGATAGATTTATTATTTCACGAAGGCAAAAATAAAGAAACCTATAATATCGGCGGATTTAACGAATGGCAAAATATTGATTTAATAAAGTTGCTATGTGAAATCATGGATGAAAAACTGAACAAAAGTAAAGGCGCATCTGAAGCCTTAATTACTTTTATAAAAGATCGTCCCGGCCACGATAAACGTTATGCTATTGATGCCAGTAAAATTAATAAGGAACTGGGGTGGGAACCTTCAGTTACTTTTGAGGAGGGTTTAATGAAAACAGTAGATTGGTATTTAAATAATCCCAAATGGATAGAAGCCGTTGTTTCGGGAAGTTATAAGGAGTATTATAAAGAGCAGTATTTATGAAAGGAATTATTCTAGCCGGGGGAACCGGTTCACGCTTATATCCACTTACTAAAAGCGTTTCAAAACAATTGCTGGCGGTTTATGATAAACCAATGATTTATTATCCGTTATCGGTTTTAATGCTGGCGGGTATAAAGAAAATCCTTATTATTTCCACTCCCGAAGATCTTCCTAATTTTCAAAAACTACTGGGAGATGGAGAAGCCTGGGGGCTTGATTTGTCTTACGAGGAACAACCAAAACCAAATGGTTTAGCTGAAGCTTTTATTATTGGAGAAAATTTTATAGGAAGCGAGGACGTATGCCTTGTTTTAGGAGATAATATCTTTTATGGGCAGGGATTTAGCAGTTTACTGGAGAATGCGGTTAGAAACTGTAAAGAATCCGGTCAGGCTACTGTATTTGGATATTATGTAAATGATCCAAAAAGATATGGTGTAGTAGATTTTGATGAAACGGGGAATGCACTAAGCATCGAAGAAAAACCGGAAAAACCCAAAAGTCATTTTGCGGTAACCGGACTCTACTTTTATCCTAATTCAGTTATTGAAATCGCCAAAAAATGTGAGCCAAGCGAGAGGGGAGAGTTGGAAATCACGAGTATCAACCAGGCATATTTGGATCAAAAAGAATTAAAGGTAGAAATTATGGGCCGTGGTTACGCCTGGCTGGATACCGGCACCCATGATTCTATGTTAGAAGCTTCCAATTTTGTACAAACTATAGAAAAAAGACAGGGTTTAAAAATTGCCTGTCCTGAGGAAATCGCTTTCAGAAAAAAGTATATAGATAAAGTTCAATTACAGAAACTGGCTGTGGAGCTTGAGAAAAGTGAATACGGGAAATATTTATTGAATTTGGTAAGATGAGCTAGTATATACCATATTGAATTACCATGCATTACTGATTTTATCAGTAAGAAAACCTTTAAAATCTTCATTCAGTCTAACGGAAGTCTATTGATTATGCCTTTTTTAATTAAGATATTCTGATTTTTACTTAGTTAAATCTTTTATTCTATTGTATTTCACAAAGAAAATAAGCCTTGAATTAGAATTTTAAAAATTTGAATATTTAAAACCCTATTAATTCGATAGACTAATGGGAAATATTATATTTGCGAAGTAATTACAGTATTGCCAATTAGTAAATGTATGAATAACGAAGTTCAAAATAATGATTCACAGGATTTCCTTGTGGCAATAAAAGCCGCTGTAAAAGCGGGCTTAGAAATAATGAGAGTTTACGAAACTGGTGATTTTCATGTGGAGCTTAAAGATGATGATTCACCAGTGACACTCGCTGATAAATCGGCTAATGATATAATAAATAATTATTTACAACCTACCGGGATACCTATAATCAGTGAAGAAAATGAGAAAATTGCTTTTTCTGAAAGAAAAAAATGGAATAAATGCTGGATAGTAGATCCATTAGATGGTACCAAAGAATTTATAAAAAAGAGCGGTGAGTTTACAGTGAATATTGCCCTTGTTGAGAATAACCTCCCGGTTTTTGGGGTGATCTATATTCCGGTAAGTAAAGAGCTTTATTATGGGGATGTTAAAGAAGAAAAATCTTTTAAGATTCTGATTAATAATGAAAACGAAATTAAAGGTTTGATAGATAAGGCACAGGAAATCTCTCCAGGTTTTGTTGAAAAAACTATTAATGTGGCAGGGAGTAGATCTCATATTAATAAAGAGACGCTTAGCTTCATTGAATCGATAAAAGAAAAATATGAGCAGCAGGTTAATGTAATTCCGAAAGGAAGTTCTCTTAAATTTTGCCTGATGGCCGAAGGACTTATAGATGTTTATCCAAGGTTAGGACCAACTATGGAATGGGATACGGCTGCCGGTCACGCTATTTGCAAAGCTGTTGGGTTAAAAGTAATCGATAAACAAACGGGGAAAGAAATGGTTTATAATAGAAAAGTATTGTTGAATAATTCCTTTGTAGTTTCAAATCTAGCCTAAGAACTTTAATTAAACAATGCAGGTTCTTTTGAAATTGTAATGGAAATGCATTTATGTTATCTTCACAACATATTTAGTGTAAAATCAGCGGTGAAATCTGATGGTTTTTTCTGTTGAAAATTAGAAAAGATAATATGAGTAATATCCAAACTTTTAATTTTTCCCTGGGTAGAAAAGAGCGTAATAAGCTGAATAACCATACTTCGTTTGTAGTTTGGTTTACTGGCTTATCGGGTTCGGGAAAATCCACCCTTGCAAATATGGTAGAGAGACTACTTTATGAAGCAAAAGTTAGGACTTTTGTTTTAGATGGCGATAGTCTAAGAAACGGACTTAATAAAGATCTGAATTTTAGCACTAAAGAAAGAGAAGAAAATCTTAGGGTGGCAGCTGAAGTAGCAAAGATTTTGGTTAATTCCGGCTCTGTGGTGCTGGCTTCCTTTATTAGCCCGAAACAAACTAATAGGGATATGGTGAAAGAGATTATTGGAAAGGATGATTTTATAGAGGTTTTTGTAAATACAAGTTTAGAAACCTGTGAAGAGCGTGATGTTAAAGGTTTATATAAAAAGGCAAGAGCGGGAGAAATTAAAAATTTTACAGGTATTGATTCCCCTTATGAAAAGCCTTTAAATCCTGATATTGAAATAAATACTGAAAGGGAAAATCTGGAAGAAGCAGCTCAAAGAATTTTAAAGCTGCTTCAAAAGAAACTTGAATTAAAGTGAAATGAGCAAATATTATTTAAATTATTTAGACGAGTTAGAGTCAGAAGCCATCTATATACTAAGAGAGGTTTGGGCACAGTTTGAGAATCCTGTAATCTTATTTTCAGGAGGAAAAGATTCAATTTTGGTGACCCATCTAGCAAAAAAGGCTTTTTATCCCAGTAAAATTCCATTTGCATTAATGCATGTAGATACCGGGCATAATTTTCCGGAAACCATTCAGTTTCGAAACGATTTAGTTGAAAAACTTGGCGTAAAATTAATTGTGGGTTCTGTTCAGGATTCTATAGACCAGGGTAGAGTAGCCGAGGAGAAGGGTAAGAATGCTACCCGAAACTCTCTTCAAATAACCACTTTGCTTGATACTATTGGAGAAAATAAAGTCGACTGTGCTATTGGCGGCGGAAGAAGGGATGAAGAAAAAGCACGGGCCAAAGAACGTTTCTTTAGTCATCGTGACGATTTTGGACAGTGGGATCCTAAAAACCAGCGACCTGAACTTTGGAACTTGCTAAATGGAAAGCATTTTGAAGGCGAGCATTTCAGGGCTTTTCCTATAAGTAACTGGACAGAAATGGATGTTTGGAACTATATTAAAAGAGAGAATATAAGTATTCCTTCTTTGTATTTTGCTCACGAACGGGAAGTTGTTTTTAGAAGTAACTCCTGGATTCCTGTTTCAGAATATTTAAAGATGGAAGAAGGAGAAAAAGTAGAGAAGAAGAAAATCAGGTTTAGAACCCTGGGAGATATTACTATTACCGGTGGAATAGAATCTGATGCCGACACCCTTGAAAAAATTGCACTTGAAGTTTCAGCAATGCGCAAAACGGAGCGAGGTGATCGTTCAGATGACAAACGTTCTGAAACTGCAATGGAGGATAGGAAGAAACAAGGATATTTCTAGGTAACGTCATCCTGAACTTGTTTCAGGATCTAACAAGAAGATACTGAAACAAGTTCGATGTGACCTTCACAAACAAAATTAAAAATGGAAATAAATAACAACCAACTATTACGATTTACCACCGCTGGAAGTGTAGATGACGGTAAAAGCACTTTAATCGGGCGGCTTTTATATGATTCCAAGTCGATTTTTGAAGATCAACTTGATTCAATAACGGCGACAAGCGCAAAAAAAGGACACGATGGTATTGATATGGCATTGTTTACCGATGGTCTAAGAGACGAAAGGGAACAGGGTATTACCATAGATGTAGCCTACCGTTATTTCACCACCCCAAAGCGTAAATTTATTATCGCAGACACTCCCGGGCATATTCAGTATACAAGAAATATGGTTACGGGAGCCTCAACAGCAAATGCCGCGGTTATTTTAATAGATGCCCGCCACGGAGTAATAGAACAAACCAAGCGACATTCATTTATCGCCTCTTTATTGAATATCCCGCATCTTATTGTATGCATCAACAAAATGGACCTGGTAGATTATTCAGAAGAGGTATATAATAAAATTATAGGACAGTTTGAAGAATTTTCTTCCAAACTATTGATGAAAGATGTTCGTTTTATTCCTATTAGTGCCCTATTGGGAGATAATGTGGTAAACCGCTCAAACAATATAGACTGGTACCAGGAAGGTACTTTGCTAAGCACGCTGGAAAACCTTCATATAAGCAGTGATATAAATAAAATAGACGCTCGTTTTGCTGTACAAACTGTTTTAAGACCTCAAAATGAAGAATTCCGGGATTACCGCGGTTATGCCGGGCGAATCGCTAGCGGAATTTATAGGGTGGGTGATGAAGTAGCAGTATTGCCATCAGGTTTTCAATCAAAAATCAAATCCATTAATGCCGGGCAGCAGGAAGTTCAGGAGGCTTATGCACCCATGAGTATTTCAATGACCCTGGAAGATGATATAGATGTAAGCAGAGGAAATATGATTGTA
>NZ_CAXAVR010000109.1:0-8419 GCF_963972535.1 uncultured Salegentibacter sp. | reverse complement strand
TTATAAAACTATTATAGTTTAGCCGAAAATTCTGAAAAAGGCCTATTAAAAGATAGACAAACTATTTAAACCGGATTAAAAAGTGAAAATAAAGACTAAAAGAAAATTAATCAGGTCGCTGGATGTGCTGGACAAACCCTTAAGGTTTAATCCATTTGTATTTAGCCGAAATTTCTTCTTATGGGCACTGCTTGGTATTGTGGGTGGTATAATTTCTGGGGTGTACTGGATTGCCCTGGAAATGGTGATGCACGGACTGGCTTTTTTCGAAGGTTGGCAGGTAATACCAACTATGGCTTTGGCAGGTTTACTGGCCGGTTTAATTATACATCTTATTGGAGACCCGGGAGAAATTCAGCTAATTGTAAATAATATTAGGTTTAATAAAGGAAAACTGGATCCAAAAAACAATCTTTCCATGGTCCTGTCTTCTTTGCTGTGTGTGGGAGCCGGAGGAAGCTTAGGGCCTGAAGCACCCCTGGTACAGGTGACCGGTTCTACCGGAAGCTGGCTGGGAAAAATGTTAAGACTAAAAGGAGAAGAATTACGATCTCTAAGTATTGCAGGAATGGCTTCTGGTTTTACCGCGCTTTTTGGTGCACCGCTGGGTGGCAGCCTTTTTTCTTTAGAAATTTTGCATCACAAACATGCAGCAGCATATTATAAAGCAATTATACCCGCTTTTGTGGCCAGTTGTTTTAGCTATATCATCTTTGCGCTTATTATCCATCTTGGGATAGGTCCAATCTGGGATCTACCATCCTATATTATGGAAGATAAATTCGATTTTGCTTATGCGGTGCTCTTTGCAGTAGTGGCAACGTTCTTTGGTTGGGTCTTTATTTTCTGTACAAAGTTTCTAAAATCGGTTTTTTATAAGCTGAATTTTCCAATATATTATAAGACATTAATTGGCGGAATCATTCTCGGAATTATAGCTTTTTATTTCCCGATAACCCGATATTTTGGGCATCACGAAATCAACGATCTTTTATTAACCGACTTTGATTTAGAGTTTCTTGTGGCTATACTTTTGGTTAAGATCCTTGCCATTGCGATTACGGTTACTTCCGGTTGGCGAGGCGGATTTATTATTCCCCTATTCTTTGTAGGTGCAAGCCTGGGATTAATTATTCACCAGCTTTTTCCCTCTACTAACCTTTCTTTAGCGGTTGTTACCAGTATGGCTGCTATTAATGCCTGTGTAACCAGAACCCCAATGAGTACCACTATTTTACTCGCAACTTTAACCGGATTTGGATATTTTATCCCCATTCTTTTTGCCAGTTTAACGGGATATTTTCTGGCGCCAAGAATTCCTTTTATCTCATCGCAGGGAGATAAAGAGAATGCGGTTAAATAAAAAATATAAAGATTATGTACCGGATAGTACTCTTTAATTGCTGGCAACCGCGGACTATATTTTATTTACAAGAAAATTCTTAAGCCCAAAACGGATCTTTCCAGTTTTCTTCGGAAAAAGATAAGCTCTGATGCTGCTTTTCGAGTTCTGCCAGCTCTTTTTTATCGCTAATCTCTTTGAACAGAATACGTTCTTCAAAACGTATGTGTGCAGCCAGTTCCTCTTCCAGTAAATTGAGTACTTTTTCATCGGCACAGCCACAACTTAACAACTTTCTAATTCGCCGGTGATTAGCAAGAGCTCTTTTAACCCTTACGTTATAACCAAGCCTGGGGAAAATATATTTTTCTTCAATTTCAAAATGGGGCTCCAGGTAATGTGTTTGAAACCAGTTGGTATATGCTCTTATTCGTTCCAATTCCACATCGTTCTCTAAGCCTTCCCGAATTCTGGAACATACCTGCAGTGCATGATGATGTTCCTCTAATACCAGATTTAACTTTGAAGATTTTTTTGCTGAAGAATTAACCCTTGTACCCATTATATTTTTTTTGCCCACTTCTGCGGAAGTCGATTTTTGTTATAATCTGAAACTTAATAATTAAAATTAAATTAATTTTCCCAAAAATGATCCTGCCAGTCGTCATCAGAGAATTGGATTCCGTTATGATGCTTTTCAATATCTGCCAGTTGTTCAGCTGAAGCAACTTCCTGGATTTCATTAAAAAGAACACGTTCTTCAAACCTAATATGGCTATCCAGTTCTTCTTCAATATTATTTAGAGCAATCTCAACTTCAGTGTCCTGGGAAAACAATCGCTTTAGCCGGCGATGTTCCTTCAAAGCTCGTTTAACAAGTTCATGCTCATTGCCCAATACAGGAAATATATGTTCTTCTTCGGCTTCAAAATGCGGATCGAGATAATGAATTTTAAACCATTCGGTATAAGCTTTTATTCGTGCAACCTCCACCTCTTTTTTTACGCCCTGTCTTATTTTCCAGCACAACAATAAGCCGTGATGATGTTCCCTGCTAAGAGGTTTAAGAGCTTCATGTCGCTTAATTGGCTTTTTCATAGTTTCTATTTTTTATTTCCTATAAATCCAGTGAAAAATATTGAATTTAAGAGAGTTCAAATTTGCCCAATTATCTACTCAAAATTTATGAGTGGAATCATATAGTTTTTTAAGATAGGTATTGTTGAATGACTTACCTTCCTTTTCCGCCTAAAAAAACAAAACCCCTTGATTTCTCAAGGGGTTTTAAGTGTATTGCGAGTGATAAGTATAATTGATTAAAATCACATCGTTTTTAGCACGGAGTCTTATTAAATTATTCTTTCTAAAAGTTATTTCAACAGCTTAAAATTCTTTTCTCAAATTAATTCCTGCTCCGTAAAGAGGTTCAGCCATATTGCTTAGTTCAACTCCAAGCTGAACATTTAACTGCACAAAAGATTGTAAAACTTTAATATCAAATAATCCCGCCAAAATATCCCGGTTAGGGGTATAATACCTACCGTACCTACCTTCGTTATGAGAAAAACTCAGTAGCAACTTCCACGGATAACTTACAAAGTAATTGGAGAAATTTCCGGAAATTCCCAGGTGGTGCGCACTAAATTTATTATTGACTACCTGATCTAATTCTTCATCATAAGTAAAAAAGGGAAGTCCTATAATTCTACGTTCATAAGTAAAACCGGAATGATAGGTCACCGAATTATTTAAATAATCATCATTTTTATGTGGCGCACTAGAATTACTGCTTTGATTCCGGGTATAGAAAAATTCATAAAGAATTCCAGTAATAAGACTGCGATTGTCACCAAAATCCAGGAAAAATCCATATCTGCCATCGGGAAAGTTTGCGAAGCGGCTTCCGGTACCATCTTCAAACATATGGTTATAAATGAAATTCAATCGCATTTCGGGATTTATTCTTTTTACTAATTCAAGCTCATAAATCCCTAAGTGATTTCCCAATACATTAATTTGGTCATTCACCACAGCATTCTCCCCACCTTCTCTTCCGGAAATCACTTTTATATAATCTGAAAACCCGTTGGGTTGTGGGCCTGATTCGGGGGAATTTCCTGCCCACTGTGCAAAATGTCGCACACCTACTTTAAGCTGAAAATCGGGATTAGGTTGGTATACAAAATTGATACTTTTGTGATGCAATCTCGCTCCTTTTACAAAACGATCATCGCCCATTAAATATTCACTCCAGCTGGCTTCAAAACCATAAGCCGATTCCGGAGTAAAGAAAATAGTTCGATTGGTGGAAAATGATACTCCCGGCATTGGCCTGGCGTTTAAAGACCATAACATATTTTCATTAGTAGCACTTAAACCTTTATACAATTCTTTTTCCTGCCTGCGACCAATTACGGCTTCAAGCCAATCGTTGTTATAGGCAGCATAGATCTCATCCAGGAAAATTTCATCGCTTATTCCATCCTGGTATAAAATACCCGCGCCAATTTCTAAAGAATTTCCATTACGGAATTCATTAAACGTTCTTCCTGAAATCCATCCGGAAAGATGTGTTTCTTCTGAAATTCGACCTCTTTGGTTGCTATACATCCAAAAAGGTAATCGCTGTAATTCACCATCGTGTAAATAGCCATTTAAATTTACAGAACCCTCAAAATCCCATTGCGCATAACTGCTGAAGGATAGCAAACTAATAAAGCTTAAAAAAAATATTTTTTTCATTGATTGATTAAGTCTGGTTTTGAAAGAAACGAGTTTAAAATTAAAATAATGGCTCTTTTCAGGTGGCAGTAAGCAGTGTCAGGTGGCAGGGAAACTCCTATCAAAAGATTGCCGCACTCCTGCGTCGCTCGTAATGACGTTACGGTTCGGTCTCCGGTAAGCAGTCTCAGTTGGCAGTTAAACTACCGTCATTGCGAAGGATCCCGATAGATCGGGAGACTGAAGCAATCTGTTGTTTCTAAAATTAGGCGTGTTTATTATGAATACAGAATAAAAATTCCAAACTAAAGATTGCCGCGCTCCTGCGACGCTCGCAATGACAACGCAATACGGGCAATGATTAAACAAGACGAAAGAAAACAGAGAACCGAGAACTGAGAACCGAGAACTGAGAACTGAGAACTGAGAACTGAGAACTGATAACCGATAACTAACTAAAAAATCGCTGCTTTCTCTTTAAGTCTCTTAAAGAAAGATTTTTTCTCTTCTCCGTAAGCATAACCATACTTATTTCCGTAACCGAAATTAGCAAGCTCTACATCATTCAGTACAAAACTTACATCGTGTAGTTTTCCTTCGTTCTTGGCATCTACGGCAAATCCGAGTAGTTTCTTTTCAGTATAACCTGCACGGGCTACATAAAGTGTTAAATCAGCATATTTGTTTATCAGGAAAGTATCGGCTACCAGCATTGCCGGTGCAGTATCTACAATAATATAATCGTAAATTTCTTCCAATTCATTTAATAGCTTTGCCATTCTTTCACTTCTAAGCAACTCTGAAGGATTTGGAGGTATATTACCTGATGCAGTAATATCAAGTTTTTCATGGGCTTTTGCTTTAGCTATAATATCAACAATTTTGGTCTCTATATTATAAAGATAATCACTAACCCCGGAATAGCTACGGGCATCAGTCTCATACCTCTGAAGCTGCGGATTTCTTAGATCGGCACCAATTATCACCACTTTTTTACCCATATTGGCCAGCGTGATAGCCAGGTTAAAAGCGGTAAAGGTTTTTCCTTCCCCCTTAACCGTTGAGGTTACAAATAATTTAATTCCTTTCTCTTTGTCTCCTGCGCCAACCAATAAATACTGAAGGTTGGTAACCATAATCCTAAAGGCTTCTGCAAGTACCGAACGGTCATTTACCGAAATAAGATCACTTTCCTTCCTTGCAATCCTTGGGATTTCACCAACAATAGGAATTTCCTTAGTCGTGTTTTCTATATCGGTTCTATCGGTGACTTTATTATTTAATAAATTCTTTATATAAATAATTAGAAACGGAATAAGTAAACCTAAGATTAAAGCAGCAAGTAAAATAATTTTTGCCTTTGGTGAAACCGGTTCAGTATCACTGTAAGCACTATCTACAATCTTTGCCTTGGGTGCAGTCACTGCCAGGGATAATGAATTTTCTTCCCTTTTTTCAAGCAAAAATAAATAAAGGGCTTCTTTTATATTCTGCTGTCTTTCAATTCCCCGGTACTGTCTCTCCTTTGCCGGCACTGCCGAAATTTGAGAGCCTATTACCGCTGCCTGTCTGTCCAGGTCTTCCTGGGCAATTAGAAGATTACTACGCATTCTTTCCAGACTTTGTAAAACATTGCCCCGCATCTGGTCTATTTGGGAATTCAATCTTAAAACCACCGGGTTTTCATCGGTAGAACCGCTTAAAATCCTGTTTCTTTCTAAAACCAGTGTATTATATTCTTTGATCATATCATTAACGCCCTCTTCCTGAATTCCAAGGTTTGCAGGTAAAAGGTCTGATGGTCTATTTCCTTTTAAATGATCTAACATGGCGTTGGCCAATTCTAACTGGGTGCCCACTTCCTGCTGGCGCTTCTTGTAGTCACTGGCGTTTTCTATAAATAATTCAGATTCAGCTTCTATATTGGTAAGCTGATTGGATTCTTTAAATTCTTCTTTCCCAACTTCAACCGAATCCAGTTCCTGGTTAATAATACTTAAACGTTCATCAATAAAAGAAGCGGTATTGGTAGCTACCAGGTTTTTATCTTCAATCGCCTGCCGGTTGTATTCTAAGATCAACTGGTCTAATATATCCTGGGCTTTTTCGGTGACGGGGTCTACCAGGCTTAATTCTAACAAACTTGAATTTTTATCGGTAAGGTTAACCTGAACAGCATTCCGGTATTTTCCTACTACAGCTTCTACCGGACTAAATTGCACACTAACTTCCTGTTCCTCCTCTGCATCTCCGGGTTTAATGCCGGTTCTTTCCAGCGTGATATCTGCAAAACCTATATTCACCGGGTTCCCAAATTGCCCTTCAAAGCTTTTATCGGTTTCCGTATTTTTTAAAATAAAATCATTTTTCGATTGGGGAGTAATCAAAAAACGATTTCCCAGTTCTTCTTTTATATTCTCCTTTAATTTCTCTTCATCCAATTGAAGGACCTGTACCTTGAAAGGAGATTGGGTATAAAGCTCTTTGGATTTTACTCCTGCTTCATCATAATAAGTAATATTTAAATCAAGTGCCTTAACGGTTTTAGTCATTAAGGTTTTTGATCTCAGAATCCCGATTTCGTTTTCAATACTGCTGGCACCCATTCCGCTTAATAGGCCGAGATCGGCAAAAGCGGCCATTTCAGAAGAAGGCCCCTTGCTTTCTTCATCTTTAATAATTATACTGGCGGTGGTACTGTATTGCGCGGTAGTATATTTTAAATATACAAAACCAATAAGTACGCATAAAATTACCCCGAAAACGAACCAGGGCCAGTATTTTAGGTATTTGTCGAGTTCTTCCCTTAGGTTAATTTCATCTTCCTGGGATCTTATAGGAGTATGTTGTTGTTGAGACATAGTAAATTATCGGGTTAAAAGTACGGCTACAGAAACTAAAACGGAGGCAATAGAAATATAAACCCCGGCATTCCGGTTATAACTGGCACTTTGTCTTTGTGGGGCGTTGGGTTCTACGTAAATAACATCATTTTGTTGTAAATGATAATAAGGTGAATTAATAACATCGGCATCACCAAGGTTGAGATAGGCGTGCGTAGTTCTACCATTTTCTTCCCGCATTACCAGTACATTATCCCGTTTCCCGTAAATTGTCATATCGCCGGCCATTCCCAAGGCCTGGGGTAATGTAAAGTAATCGTCTTGTACATCAAATGTTCCCGGGCGGGTTACCTCTCCCAATACACTTACCTGGAAATTCACCACCCTCACATTTACAATAGGATCCTGGACATATCTTACCTAGTTATAAATGTTAAAATTATTAACTAAATTTAACTTTCATTAATAATTAAATTTAATCCCCTTTTTGTTAATGAAAATGAAGAAAAGATAAAGTCTGCTTAAATTTATTGTACTCGCTTTCCAGATTACTTTTAGTATTCAGCATCCGGAGAAATGAAAGTGTTTCCCGCGTTCTTAAGATATTTTTTGATTTTTTCCGAAGAAAATAATTTGAAAATGCCTGATAAAAATAAAGTCGGCTGGAATTGTAGAAATAATATGGCTGGATTAAAAATAAGTTTAGCAGATCTTAAAATTTAATTAAACCACCTCTTTGGTTTTAACTTCTACCGTAAACCCAAGATGTGGAAGTACAAGGCGCATTTTTCTTTTTCCAATATCACGAATAATTGCTTCCTGCTGTTTAAAGGCACCGTTTTTAATGGTTATTTTATCTCCTTCATTTAGATGCTCTACTTTAGCGTCATCAACTTTATCTTCTTCAAGCCATTCGCGTATTACTTTAATCTCTTTGTCTCTTACAATAGCCGGTTTGCCTAACCAAAATAAATACCGAATCACACCGGGAACTTCAAAAACCCCGTTACGCTTTTTTTCTTCCATCTTTATAAAAACATAAGATTTAAAGAGAGGCGTTTTGATTTTCTTCTTTCTATCGCTCCATTGTTTTATCTCTGTGATAAAAGGGCAATAGACCTCAACGCCCATTTGCTGCAAACCCTTGGCTACTCTTTTTTCCATCCTGGGTTTGGTATATAAAACGTACCACGACATAGCTAAGATTTTTATATCATCTCTTCGTAGTAGGGTGATTTGAAGAAATTTTAGATTGAATTGTTAGTTAGTAGGATCAAAATTACAAAGATTTTGAGTAGGAATAAGGCCTGGTGCCCGTTGAAATTAGAATCAATCTTTGAAGCACTCAGGCATAGTTAGTTATTTTTAATAATACTAGGAAAAGAATTGATAGTAATATAAACGAGAAGGAGTCGCTAATTTAATAATGGAATATTTATATTGAAACTAATCTCAATTACTTCTCAAAATTTTCTCCATAGGTTTAGCCTTCGCAAGTTCGTCTACCAACTTG
>NZ_CAXAVR010000108.1:0-8604 GCF_963972535.1 uncultured Salegentibacter sp. | reverse complement strand
AATTCATCTATTTCCCTTTTTAAACGTTGATATTGCGGCACGTTAGATCTTGATGGTACGGCAAGCATCACCAATCTTACTTTTTCAATGAATTCTGGATGGTTATCAAGAAAATATTCAAAAGCCCTAATTCTATTGGCGATACCTTTTGTATAATCCAGGCGGTCTATACTTAGAATAAGTTTAGCTTCAGGGGTTTCATTGGTATGATGGTCTAACCTGCGCTGTAACTCGGTACGTTGCTCTTCGGTATTTTTAAAATGATTTAAAGCGGCGTCTTCAAATTTGTTATAATCTATTCCCATTGGGAAAGAATCTACTTTTACAATTCTCTCGGGCAGGGTAATTTCATTAAAACTTACCTGGTGACGTAAAATTCGACTTACAGAACTTAAAAAATGTCTTTCATAATCGTAGGTATGGAAACCAATTAGATCTGCACCCAATACTCCTTTTAAAACTTCATCCCGCCAGGGCAGGGTTCTAAAAACCTCGTAAGAAGGAAATGGAATATGATTAAAAAAGCCAATAATGGCTTCAGGCTGTTGTTCCCTAATCATATTTGGGACTAAAAGTAATTGATAATCGTGTACCCAAATGTGATCGCCATCTTCATAATGTTTCAGAACTTCTTCGGCATATTTTTTATTTACGCTTTTATAAATTTCCCAATGATCTTTATCGGCTTCGGTATATTCCATAAAATAATGGAAAAGCGGCCATATGGTACGATTACTAAACCCGTAATAAAATCCTTCAATTTCTTCTTCACTAAGATTTACAGCAACACAATCTTCTTTTCGGGCTTTTTCCTTAACATCTTCTAAAAGATTTTCCGGAATTTCCTCTTCGGTAAGTCCGCTCCAACCAATCCAAATACTATCACCATCCTTATGGAATGATTTTAAGCCTGTTGCGAGCCCACCTACGCTTGGCGTAACTTCAAGATTATTATTTTCTAGGTTAATTTGTAATGGCAATCGGTTGGAAATTATTATTGTCTTACTCATAATTATATGTGAATGCTGTTGTTGCGAAATTGATTTTTATTAAATTTCCGAAAATCATTTTACACGACAAGTCTTTTTAAAGAATTTTAAGAGTATATGGAGAATTTAGATTACGGAATTATAGGGAATTGTAAGAGTGCTGCGCTAATATCAAAAACAGGTTCGTTAGAATGGTGTTGTTTGCCAAATTTTGCTTCGTCTGCAGTTTTTGCAAAACTACTGGACGAGAAAAAAGGAGGAAGTTTTGAAATTATAGTAGACGATTCTTATAAAATTACCCAGGAATATCTTTGGGAAACCAATATTCTAAATACTGAATTTAGTGATGGTGAAAATTCTTTTCAGGTTATAGACTTTATGCCCCGTTATCCCCGGGAAGATGGTTCTTTTTACGCCCCGCCAGATGTAATAAGGTTTATTAGATTAATTAACGGAAAGCCCAAGTTTAAAGTAAAATATGATCCTCGTTTAGATTTTGCCCGGGAAAAAACCTACAATGAATTTAAAGGAAATTATATTAAAAGTTTTACCAAAGAAGGTAAATACGATTCTCTTTTTCTCTATTCCAGTTTTGATTTGAATGATGTTCTGGAAGGTAAAGAACTTGAATTAACCGGAAACGCATATTTTTTGCTCGGTTATCACGAAAAGCTTATTACCCAATCTTTAGATCGCTCTTATTTAAAATTTCAACGGACCAAGACCTATTGGATGAATTGGAGCGCCAAGACTACCCGCTATACGCATTACGAAAATGAAATAATGCGTAGCGCTTTGGTTTTAAAATGTCTTAGTTACAAAAAATCTGGTGCGGTTTTAGCCGCAGCCACCACTTCTTTGCCCGAAACCATTGGCGAAGAACGCAACTGGGATTATCGTTTTTGTTGGATTCGTGATGCTTCTATGGTAATTAAAGTAATGGCAGGCCTTGGCCATATAAAATCGGCTAAAGATTTTCTTCAATTTATTATAGATATTATCCCAGATAAAGATGAGAAAATCCAGATTATGTATGGAATTAACGGTGAGAAGGAGCTTACCGAACATATTTTAGATCACTTATCGGGTTATAAAGATTCTCATCCCGTAAGGACCGGAAATGCTGCTTATATTCAGAAGCAAAATGATATCTACGGAATTTTGATGGAGGTAATCTATCAGCAGTTCAATCAATTTGAAACTTCTTTAGAAAATTCAGAAGAATTATGGACCGTAGTCCGTGGAATAGTGAGTATTGTAGAAGAAAACTGGCAGAAACCCGATAAAGGAATTTGGGAATTACGTACCGAAGACAGGCATTTTGTATTTTCTAAACTCCTTTGCTGGGTAGCGATAGACAGAGCGATAAAGATTGGAGAAGTTTTAAGAATGGGTATTAACGATACACATTGGAAGTCTTTACGTGCCGAAATTTATAATGATATTTATAATAACGGCTGGAACGAAGAAGTACAGGCATATACCCAATATTATGGGTCTAAAGATTTAGATGCTTCAACTTTATTAATGGAGCAATATGGGTTTATTGAAGCGAAAGACCCTCGTTTTGTGAGTACGGTCCACGCCACTGAAAGGGAATTGTGTAAAGATGGGTTAATGTACAGGTATAAGAATAAAGACGATTTTGGGGAACCAACTTCATCATTTACCATTTGTACCTTCTGGTTAATTGATAGTCTTTTCAAGATAGGAGAGAGGAAAAAAGCAAAACAAATGTTTGACCAGTTGTTATCTTACAGTAATCACCTGGGATTGTTTAGTGAAGATATAGATTTTGAAACCAAAAGGTTGCTGGGTAATTTCCCACAAGCCTATTCGCATTTAGCCTTAATAGAAACCGCTGCCAATTTTAGTTTGGGCACAACTTCTGAAGAAACCTGGCTTAGCGAGTTTTAGGATTTTGAACTTGTTTGTCATCTTCTTTATTAATTTGCACGCGACTTTTAGGGAGGCTCTCGGGATAATTTTCTTTTAGAAAATCTATGAGTTTCTCCCTAATAAATACGCGTAAATCGAATGCGGTTGGAGAATCTTTGGCACTTACCAAAATTCTTATTTCCATAGACCTATCGGTAGCATCAGTTACCTGTACTACTTTAGCTTGTTTATCCCAAAGCGGGGTTGTTTCCAGTAACCTATCCAGTTCTTCTCTAATTTTTTCAACAGGAACGGTATAATCTGTATACAAGAACACGGTTCCTAATAAATCGGCCGAATTTTTAGTCCAGTTTTGAAAAGGGGTTTCAATAAAATAAGTAGAAGGCACTACCAATCTCCTTTTGTCCCAAACTTTAATCACCACGTAAGTGAGTGTGATTTCTTCAATCCAACCCCATTCGCCTTCAACAATTACGGCATCCTGCAGCCTTATTGGTTGAGTAAAAGCAATTTGAATTCCCGCAAGTAAGGTTCCAATAGCTTTTTGTGCAGAAAAACCTATAATAATCCCTGCAATTCCTGCTGAAGTTAATACACTTACCCCAACCGAGCGTATGCTTTCAAAACTCATCAGGGCAATTCCTATGGCCAGAATAACGATAATAAAAATGATAATATTTTCAAGGATATTAAACTGAGTATAAATTTTCCTCGCCTTTAAATTATCAGATGTGTTTACGTCATAACGTTTCAGCATTCGGTTTTTAAGAATTTTTAGCGTCAGAATAATTAACCACGTAGCACTTAGAATTATCCCCAGCGTGCTTATGGGCTGAAGAAGTTCATAGGTATATTCAAATCTAAAAATCTTACTTAGCAGGGCAATTTTTAAAATTAAAGCAGCCAGGAAGATTAATAATGGGATCCAAACCCTTTGGGCAAAATTTACAGGAAGAATATTTCGAGGATCTTTGCCTATTTTCTTCAGAATATAAAACGCTATTAAGAAGCAAACAAGCAGGCTAATTACACCCGCAAGAATATATCTAAACGTTAAAGGGTCTAAGCTCATAAGTAATTATTTATTGGCTTTTTTAGAATCTTCGGCTTTAAAATGAGGTTTTTTTAATTCAACGCGTGACCTGCTAAAGTATATGCCTTCTTCCAATTCTTTAATATAGGCTACCATTTCTTCCCTTAATTTACAATGAAGATCCCAGGCAATAGTGGCGGTACTGGCACTGCAAATAGCTCTAACTTTTAGTGATTTTTCTGTCATTTCGGTAACCTGTAGCATCGGTGGATGTTCTTCGTCCCAATCTTCAGAGTTTTCGACTAATTCTTTAAATTTTGTTCTTAATTTATCTACATCTACACGATAATCTACATAAAATTCAATTTCATTTATAGAATGTGGGCTGGTAATTGAAAGGTTTTCAAAAGTATCAGAAATTACTGTCTGCAAAGGAACAATTAGTCTTCTAAGATCCCAGGTTCTCACTATCATATAAGTAAACCTAATATCTTCAACATAACCCCAACGGTCATTTATAATCACAGTATCACCAATTCTTGCCGGTTTGGTGAGCGCTATTTGAATTCCTGCAATAATATTTCCTAATGTACTTTGTGCTGCTATACCTAAAATTATGGTGGCCAATCCTGCTGAAGCCAGCATAGAAATCCCTAGTTTCTCTAAAGATCTAAATTGGGAAAGAATAATTGCTGTACCCACAATTACCACGGTGAAGGTTAAAATTCTTCTGGCAACAGATAAATAGGTGAAAAGCTGCCGGGATTCATGACTATTTTCAGAGGTAACATCGCCTATTTTATTTTCGGCAACATAACGCATTGCAAAATCCAGAATACGCATAAAAAACCAGGTTATTGCAGCTATCACAACGGCGAGTAAAATGGCGTAAATCGTACTCGAAAAGGCACCAGAATAAGAAATTAAATTGTTAAGAGTGATATAGAAAAACAAAACGCCGGTTGCCAGGGCCGCCGGAACCCCTAATCGCTTAGATAAAGCCAGAATGATTGGCCTGTTAAATGATTTAGCAATTTTTCTAATTAATAGAATAACCACTCTTCCTAAAAGATAGGATACAATTAATAACAAGATGGTTACAACCGGTTTCCATAGTGGCACGGTTCCAATTTGGGCCTGGGACCAGGTTGGCATATGCCGGTCTAAAAAGGTGGGACCGTAAACCTTGTAAAGCTCTTCTGTATTTTCTACGGTATTTGCTGAAATTAACCAAAAAGCCCCATATTCCTGATATTTTACTCTTTGCAGCCTAAAAATTATATCACGGTCTTCTATGGTTGTTTCACCAAAAACCACACTTCTTCTGGCCGTTCCCGCTACCGCCTGGTTGGTGGTGGTTCTAATATCTACCTGCCCATCGGGCCGGTCGGGTAATCCGTGCCAGTCTATAGCAACCCTCTGATCCATCACAAAATAAAGCTTCTGGGCAATATCAACCGCTTCCTTGTCGGTTATAGAATTAGGCATTAAATTAAGGTTTAGAGCATAAGCAGCATCTTTAAAATTTTTATTTCTGCAACTAATTATAAAATGCTCTAAGGTGGCCTGTGGAGTTTGTAAATTAAACTTGTTAGGAGGGAACCCCAGCGGATTATTTAACCTGGTTAAGGAATAATAAGCTTCATTATAATCTTTTAAACTATTAGGCAAATAATTAGAATCAGTAGAATCTGCTATTTTATCCTGGGAAGGAAGTTCATCTTTTGTGCTAGTGGAATCTTGCTGATAAGCAAAAACTGAAGCCTGCGTCAACAAAACACAAAACAAACTTAGCATGAGCAATCTTGTACGGTTTATCATACCTAATTTTTGAAAATTATTTGATAAATAATTATTGGAATAATTTTAAAATTAAGGAATAAAAAAAGACCGTCTAAATTTGACGGCCTTTTTACAATAGTTTTAATAGAAATTATTAGAAACAATACTTATTTTCTGAAGTCAGTTTTTCAGCAATAGTATTTCTTAATTCTACCACATTTGGCATCCTGTCATATTTAGTGAAACGTTTAAGTCCCATAAGCATCATTCGTTGCTCGTCACCTTCAGCAAAAGAAGCGATTCCTTCTTTAGCTTTTTGGTTTACAGTATCTACCGCGTGGTATAAATATAATTTAGCCATAGCAATTTGTTCTTTCTGCGAGTCTTCACCAAAACGTTTTACATTCTTTTCGGCTCTTAAAATTCCGGATTCCGCCATATAAGCTTCAATAAGAATATCTGAAGCGGCCATTAGTAATTGCTGGTGCTCTTCCAGATCCTGACCAAATTTTTGAACTGCGCTTCCGGCTACCATTAAGAATACTTTTTTTAGTTTCTTGATCATATCCTTTTCTTCAGCAAATAATTCGTTGAAATCTGGCTTGTCCATTGAAGGGATTCCGGTAAGTTCTTCGCCCACAGCCTGTGCGGGACCTAAAAGGTCAACGTGACCTTTCATCGCCTTTTTAATCAGCATTCCAACAGCTAACATTCGGTTAATCTCGTTGGTTCCTTCATAAATTCTGGCAATTCTGGCATCTCTCCACGCAGATTCCATAGGCGTATCTGCCGAAAAGCCCATACCACCTAAAACTTGAATACCTTCATCGCTACAATTCTGGACATCTTCAGAACAGGCGACCTTAAGAATTGAACATTCTATGGCATATTCCTCGAAAGTCTTTAATTCGGCATCTGAATGCGAAGCACCGGCTTCTAATCGGAGATTAATTCGGTCTTCAATATCTTTTGCGGCTCGGTAACTTGCAGCTTCTCCAACCCAGGCCGAAGTAGCCATTTCGGCAAGTTTAGATTTTATAGCGCCAAATTTTGCAATTGGGGTTTTAAACTGAACCCTATCATTAGCATATTTCACTGCAACATCTGTTACTCTACGCTGTGCTTCTAAAGAAGCAGCGGCAAGTTTAATTCGCCCAACGTTTAAGGCATTCATCGCGATTTTAAATCCGTTTCCTCTTTCTGAAAGCATATTTTCAGCAGGTACCACAGTATCGTTAAAGAATACCTGACGGGTAGAGGAGGCGTGGATTCCCAGTTTCTTCTCTTCCTCACCAAAAGTGATTCCGTTAGGACTCTCTTTATCGTATTCTACAATGAAACCGGTGATATTTTTATCATCCTGAATTCTTGCAAAAACGATAAAAACACTTGCAAATCCCGCATTGGAAATCCACATTTTTTGTCCGTTTATCTTATAGCTTTTTCCATCTTCGGTAAGCTCAGCTTTTGTTTTCCCTGAATTCGCATCACTTCCCGCTCCCGGCTCGGTAAGACAGTATGCGCCAAACCATTCTCCGGTAGCTAACTTCGGAATATATTTTTTGCGCTGATCTTCATTCCCGTAAAGTAAGATGGGCAAAGTGCCAATTCCCGTGTGTGCACCAAAAGCGGTAGCGATAGATCCGGTTGCTCCTGAAATATAATCGCAAACCAACATTGTTGAAACAAAGCCCATTCCGAGGCCATCGTATTTCTCGGGTACAGCAACTCCTAAGAAGCCAAGTTCTCCGGCTTTACCCATTACCTCTTCGGTAAGCGCGTAATTTTTCTTTTCAAACTCTTCTTTTTTCGGCCAGATTTCTCTGTCTACAAATTCCTTAACCGAATCACGCATCATTTTTTGCTCCTCTGTAAAATCTTCTGGAGTAAATACATCTTCTGCTTTGGTTTCCTTTACCAGGAACTGCCCACCGCGTAGAAGTTCTTTTTTATTTTCTGTTGTTTCCATGCTATTATTTTGAATTTTGAATTATAAATTTTAAATGCTCTAGCTTTTTATAATTCAGTGTTGTTAATATTTTTTTGAGCTGTAATAATGATTTTAGTTATGATATTTATTATATGTGTGATTTCATTTAAATGATTTGAAACTTCAATTTTTGTTATTTCTGAATCTTCTAAAAGTCGCAGCCAGTACTTAGTTTCTCTCGCTTCCTTAGAAGCGATTGACATTTTACTTATAAAATCTCGCTTTGATTGTGCCGCAGTTGCTTCTTCTACATTCGCACCAATACTTGTTGCAGATTTTAATAATTGCCTGGAAATTATAAACTCTCTTTCGTCTTGAAGTTTTTTGAAAAGCGAGATAATATCAAGAGAAAACTTAAAGGTTTTGTCTACTATGATGTTCTCACTTTTCAATCTTATTCATTTAAAATTCAACATACATCATTTAAAATACTTCATAAACCCCAGCAGCTCCCTGTCCGGTTCCTACGCACATGGTAACCATGGCGTATTTATCTTTAAGGTTGCGTTTACGCATTTCATCAAAGATTTGCACCGAAAGTTTTGCTCCTGTACAGCCAAGTGGGTGTCCCATAGAGATTGCGCCTCCATTTGGATTTACAGTTTCTGGATTTAAACCAAGTTCCCTGATTACCGCTAAAGATTGTGACGCGAAAGCTTCATTTAATTCTATAAGCTGCATATCATTCTGCTTTAATCCAGCTTGTTTTAAAGCTTTTGGAATAGCATGAACCGGCCCAATTCCCATAATTCTAGGATCTACACCTACAGGCGCATAACTCACCATCCTGGCAATTGGTTCAAGATTAAATTCTTTCACCATTTCCTCACTCATCACCATTACAAAAGCGGCGCCATCACTCATTTGTGATGAGTTGCCTGCTGTTACACTTCCGCCTTCAGCAAAAACTG
>NZ_CAXAVR010000107.1:0-8635 GCF_963972535.1 uncultured Salegentibacter sp. | reverse complement strand
GGAAAAGGAACCGATTTTATTGTTGAAATTCCTTTTGAAAAAGCCACTCAGGAAAAACAGCTTGTTGAAGATGCGAAAGATAATTTTGAGGAAAAGTATTCAGGAAGAATCTTAATTTGTGAAGATAGCGAACTAAATCAGCGATTGGTAAAGGCCCTATTAAAAGGAAAAGGTCTTGAAGTTGATATTGCTTCTAATGGAGAAATCGCCCTTTCGTTTTTGAGGAAAAGCACTTATGACCTGATTTTTATGGATGTACAAATGCCTGTCAAAAATGGGTATGACACTACGAAATTTCTTAGAAAAGAAATGGGGTTAAAAACGCCTATTGTAGCATTAACCGCTAACTTTATGGCTACTGAAAGACAAAAATGTGCTGAGGTTGGTATGGATGATTATCTGGCCAAACCTTTTCAGAAAAAACAACTGTTTGAAAAGGTTGAAAAGTGGGTACAGGGATAAAAGGATTAAAATTTGCGTTGAATAGCCTGTACTAAATTATAGAGTTAATAGGAAAATAGATTAATTTGTAAGAATGGTTAAAGTATAGCAAATTTGTATTATTTTTATAAAGTATGCCCCGTACAAAAACCAACTTGCTAACTTTTACGTATATCTACTCCACAACAAAGTTTTTTGGCGAATAACATTAATGTAGTACATTACGCACGAATTATGAGGGGGAAATATTTAATTATTGTTATATTTTTTTTAATGTTTGGGACGGCAGAAATATCGGCTCAAATGACTCATAGTATGCCAGAGCCAGTAATGAATACGGATTGTGATGATTCCGATGATTGCGAAACTAATTGTTGTGGAGCTCTGCCACCACCGCCAGGTCTTCCCATAGACTTCGGGATTTCAGCCTTAATCGCTGCTGGTTTAGCGCTGGGTATTCATCATATTAAGAATAGAAAATAATCACTTTAAATCCTGCAAACGTTTAACGTATTTCCCAATAACATCAAATTCCAGGTTTACAGTAGCTCCTTCCGTAAGGTTTTTAAATGTAGTATGTTCATAGGTATAAGGAATTATGGCGACGCTAAATTCATCTTTCTTAGAATTTACAACAGTTAAACTCACCCCATTTAAGGTTATAGAACCTTTTTCAATCGTAATATTTTGCAATGTTGGGTCGTATTCAAAAGTAAACTCCCAACTTCCGTTTTTCTCTTCTACCTTGTTGCAAATTGCGGTTTGGTCTACGTGACCCTGTACAATATGGCCGTCTAAGCGGTCACCTAACTTCATTCCACGTTCCAGGTTTACCGGTGCGCCTTCAGCCAAATTCTTTAAATTCGATTTTTGCAGTGTTTCGGCTACTGCAGTAACGGTATACTCATTATCCTTAATTGATACCACCGTTAAACAAACGCCATTATGCGCTACACTTTGGTCTATTTTTAATTCTGGCGTCATTGCTGCTTTTATGCTGAAATGCATATTTCCACCTTCCGGCTCTATGCGGCTAACTTCTCCTACTTCTTCAATAATTCCGGTAAACATATCTTTGGATTATTCTTACATTTGTGATGTAAAAATATAAATAAACACGGGAAGTTTAATGAAATAGCCCAGAACAAATCCAGATTTAATTTTGGATTGAAAATGGTAATTTATTAGCAAGAAATATTCCCGATAATTATAAGCAGATGAAGCAAACAGAAAAGGTGAAATTAGGAATAAGCATAGGAGATTTAAACGGAATTGGAAGTGAAATAATGCTTAAAACCTTTGATGATTCCCGGATGTTAGACTTCTGTACTCCGGTAATCTTTGCTTCTACCAAAGTACTCACTTTTTTAAAGAAACATTTTAATCTTTCCCTTAACTTCCAGGGAATAGATGAGGCTTCAAAAGCTATAGACGGAAAAATTAATGTGGTAAATGTTTGGAAAGAAGGGGTAAATATCAATTTTGGCGAAGAAGATCCTAAAATTGGTGAATATGCTTTTAAATCGCTTCAGGCTGCAACAAAAGCGCTTAAGGAAAATGAAATTGATGTGTTAGTTACGGCGCCTATCAATAAACACAGTATCCAGTCGGCTGATTTTAATTTTCCCGGCCATACCGATTATTTAGCTAAGGAACTGGAAGGGGAGAGTCTTATGTTTATGATTACCGACACCTTGAAAATTGGTTTACTTACAGATCACGTAGCCCTAAAAGATATTGCGAATACAATTACCCCAGAATTAATTGAAAAGAAACTAAACATAATTCAGGAAACCTTAAAACAGGATTTTAGGGTGCAAAAACCAAAAATTGCTGTTTTAGGAATAAATCCGCATAGCGGAGATAATGGAGTAATTGGAAAAGAAGATGAAGAGATTTTAAAGCCTACCCTTCAGAAATTACGTGATAAAGGCGATTTGGTTTTCGGTCCATTTTCAGCCGATAGTTTTTTCGGTTCAAAAAATTACGTAAATTTTGATGCAGTGGTGGCTTCTTATCACGACCAGGGTTTAATTCCGTTTAAAACACTTTCTTTTGGGAATGGGGTGAATTTTACCGCCGGTTTAAGTAAGGTGAGAACTTCGCCAGATCACGGTACCGCTTTTGAAATAGCCGGAACAAATTCGGCTAATATTAATTCTTTTAAAGAAGCTGTTTTTCGAGCAATAGAAATTCATAAATGCCGTGAAGAGTATAAGGAACTCACCAAAAACCCTTTAAAGAAACAGGGTAGAAAGTTATAAACAAAAATTTGTTTATAACAGCGCTCTAATTTATTAATTTTTATATATTTGCACCCGCCTAAGCCGAAGCGGCCCGGGCAAGAAATTGACGATGAGATGAGGAAATTAGCAGCGTATACAATTCCTTTTGTGGGATTAAAGCTGGGAAAACACCAGTTTGAATACGATATTGATAATGAGTTCTTTGAGCATTTTGAGTACGACGATTTAAATAGTGCCAATGTTAAAGTTGATTTGTTGTTGGAGAAGAAAACAACAATGATGGAGCTTACTTTTAAAGCTTCGGGTGCTGTAAACGTAAATTGTGACCTCACAAACGAGCCATACAATCAGCCTATAGACGGCAGTTTGTTTTTGGTAATTAAGTTTGGGGAAGAATTTAACGACGAAAATGAAGATTTACTTATTTTGCCACACGGTGAATTTGAAGTTAATATTCAGCAATATATTTACGAACTTATAGTTTTGTCTATACCATTAAAAAGGGTGCATCCCGGGGTAGAAGACGGTACTTTAGAATCTGACGTACTTGATAAACTTGAAGAATTAAGTATTAATAATAACGAGAATAAAAATGATGAGGATGAAATAGATCCTCGCTGGGATAAATTAAAAAACTTATTAAACGATAAATAACAGCAAGCCATGGCACATCCAAAGAGAAAAATCTCGAAAACCAGAAGAGATAAAAGAAGGACACATTATAAAGCTTCGGTACCTAAAATAGCTACAGATCCTACAACAGGAGAGGCGCATTTGTACCACAGAGCACACTGGCATGAAGGTAAACTATATTACCGAGGCCAGGTATTAATTGACAATACCGAAGAAATAGAAGCTTAATTTAACATAGAGCTTTAACTTTTTATAAAAACTCTCACCCACGTGAGAGTTTTTTGTTTGAAGTTGAATAAGTGCTAAAAAGACCTTAATTTGCACCCCCGTTCAAAGAAAAATTAGTACTTTTCTTTTTAAGTTTTTACGTTTTTTTAGAACGTAAAAGGGGTTAAAAGTCAAATCTATGAATAAAATCACAGCAGCAATTACCGCTGTGGGTGCCTATGTGCCCGAAGATGTGTTAACCAACAAAATGTTGGAAGAAATGGTTGAGACCAATGATGAATGGATCTTCAGCCGAACCGGAATACGAGAACGCCGAATACTTAAAGACCCTAATAAAGGAACTTCATACTTAGGAATAGAAGCAGCTAAAAATTTATTAGAAAAATCTAATCTCGATCCAAAAGAGATAGACCTTGTTATTCTTGCTTCTGTAACCCCAGACCTACCTGTAGCTGCTACTGCAGTTCACGTTGCTACCCAAATAGGTGCTATAAATGCTTTTGCCTACGATCTTCAAGCCGCATGTTCAGGATTTTTATATGCTATGTCTACAGGATCGGCATATATAGAATCTGGGAGGTATAAAAAAGTATTGGTAATTGGAGCCGATAAAATGTCTTCTATTATTGATTATACCGATAGAACTACGTGTATTATCTTTGGAGATGGCGCCGGTGCAGTACTTATGGAACCAAATGAAGAAGGTTTTGGCTTGCAGGATGAAATTCTTAGAAGCGATTCTATTGGAAGAGACTCCCTTAGAATTGAAGCCGGAGGCTCTTTAATGCCACCATCGGCAGAGACTGTAGCCAATAAATTACATTATGTGAGACAGGATGGTAAAACGGTTTTTAAATTTGCAGTTTCTAATATGGCAGAAGTTAGTGCTAATATTATGGAACGCAATAAATTAACCAATGAGGATGTAGATTGGCTTGTGGCGCACCAGGCAAATAAACGAATTGTAGGAGCAACGGCTAGCCGTATGGGACTTGAAGATAAAAAAGTGCTTATGAATATTGAGCGCTACGGAAACACTACATCGGCTACTTTGCCTTTATTGCTTAGTGATTTCGAAAAGCAATTTAAAAAAGGAGATAATTTAGTTTTTGCTTCATTTGGAGGCGGCTTCACCTGGGGGGCGACCTATTTAAAATGGGCATATAATTCTTAAAAAAACCAACACCCTATTATTATGGATTTAAAAGAAATTCAGAATTTAATCAAGTTTGTAGCCAAATCTGGTGCCAGCGAGGTAAAACTGGAAACGGGCGATGTAAAGATCACCATTAAAACAGGCTCAGACGAGAAAGAAACTATTGTTCAACATGTGCCAATGGGCGGCCAAATGCAGCAAATGCCTGCACAGCCACAGCCTCAACAGCAACCTCAACAACAGGCACCTGCTCCTTCTCAGGAAAGTGATTCCCAGAGTAAAGAAGAGCAAAAAGCACCTGCAGGAGAAGATTCAAATTATATTACCGTAAAATCTCCTATAATTGGAACATTTTACCGTAAACCTTCTCCAGATAAGCCAACTTTTGTAGAAGTAGGAGATTCAATTAAAGAAGGTGATGTGCTTTGTGTAATTGAGGCTATGAAACTTTTCAATGAAATTGAAAGCGAAGTTTCAGGGAAAATAGTAAAAGTATTGGTAGACGATTCTTCTCCTGTAGAGTTCGACCAGCCATTATTTTTAGTAGATCCATCATAAATTACTGCCCATTTAGCTTAAGGGAAATTTTTCCCGGCCAAAAAAACAATAGGTATGTTTAAAAAAATATTGATTGCAAACAGGGGCGAGATCGCATTGCGCATACTTCGCACCTGTAAAGAAATGGGAATTAGCACCGTTGCGGTTTATTCTACTGCCGATGCTGAAAGTCTTCACGTAAGGTTTGCCGACGAGGCCGTATGTATTGGTCCGCCGCCCAGTAATTTATCTTATTTAAAAATTTCAAATATTATTGCGGCTGCAGAAATTACCAATGCAGATGCAATTCATCCCGGCTACGGTTTTCTTTCAGAAAATGCCAAATTCTCAAAAATCTGTGAAGAACACGATATTAAATTTATCGGTGCCTCACCAGATATGATCGCGAAAATGGGAGATAAAGCTACCGCAAAAGCCACTATGAGAGCTGCGGGAGTTCCTTGTGTTCCAGGATCAGAAGGGGTAATGAAAGATTTTAAGGAATGCCAAAAACTTGCGAAAGAAATAGGCTTTCCTGTAATGCTAAAAGCTACCGCCGGTGGTGGTGGTAAAGGAATGCGAGCCGTTTGGAAAGAAGAAAATCTTGAAGATGCCTGGGATTCTGCCCGCCAGGAAGCAGGCGCTGCTTTTGGAAACGACGGGATGTATATGGAAAAGCTTATTGAAGAGCCTCGCCATATTGAAATTCAAATTGTAGGAGACAGCACGGGTAAAGCCTGTCACCTTTCAGAAAGGGATTGCTCGGTACAACGCCGTCACCAAAAATTAACCGAAGAAACTCCATCTCCTTTTATGACCGATAGCCTTCGGAAGAAAATGGGAGAAGCCGCAGTAAAAGCTGCCGAATATATTAAGTATGAAGGTGCCGGTACCGTAGAATTTTTGGTAGATAAACACCGAAACTTCTACTTTATGGAGATGAATACCCGTATCCAGGTAGAACACCCAATTACCGAGCAGGTAATAGACTACGATCTTATTAGAGAGCAAATTCTTGTAGCGGCAGGAGTGCCAATTTCTGGAAAGAATTATTTCCCACAATTACACTCTATAGAATGCCGAATTAATGCTGAAGATCCTTTTAACGGTTTCAGACCTTCACCGGGAAAAATCACGAATTTGCACGCTCCCGGCGGTCACGGAGTACGAATAGATACCCACGTTTATAGTGGATATATTATTCCGCCAAACTACGATTCTATGATCGCGAAATTGATCACTACTGCCCAAACCAGGGAAGAAGCGATCAATAAAATGAAACGCGCCTTAGATGAATTTGTAATAGAAGGGATAAAAACAACGATTCCTTTCCATAGGCAACTTATGGATCACCCCGATTATATTGAAGGGAACTACACCACTAAGTTTATGGAAGATTTTAAAATGAAACCACTCGAAAAAGAGGATTAAGTTTTTTCAGTGAATCTAAATATAAGACCTCACAGGTTTCCAAAACCTGTGAGGTCTTTTTATTTACTGGATTTACGTTATTCTGAACCTGCCCTGTCGTTCAGCAGGGATTGTATCAGAATCTAACAAGTTACAAATACAAATATGCTCTGAACTTAAACCAGGTTGATTAGAATTTTCAGACAGCCTCCTTTTTTAATTTCGTATTTTCATTGAAAATTAACTCATTCAATGAACTTTTCTTACTGGGAAACCAAAACCTGGTTTTCAAATATCGATTTTTGTATTGTAGGTAGCGGAATTACCGGGCTAAATTGTGCGCTTGATTTAAAAACACGGTTCCCGAAATCGAAAATCCTGATTTTGGAACGCGGAATTTTACCCAATGGTGCGAGTACAAAAAACGCCGGATTTGCCTGTTTTGGAAGTGTTTCAGAGATTCTTGACGATCTAAATTCACATTCTGAAGAGGAAGTGCTACAACTAGTACAAAAACGGTTAAAAGGTTTAAAATTGCTTCGGAAGAATCTTGGAGATCAAAATATTCGCTATAAAGAATATGGCGGTTACGAACTTTTTGTCAATGAGGATATAACTCTTTTTGAAGAATGTAGGTCGGCTTTACCACAACTTAATAAAATGCTGAAACCAATATTTGGAGACGCTGTTTTTAGTGTTCAAAAAGACAGTTTTGGATTTAAAAATATTCAAAAAAAACTCATTTTTAATCAATTTGAAGGGCAATTAAATACCGGGAAAATGATGGAAGCTCTGCTACATAAAGTGCAGAAGTCCGGCATCAAAATCCTGAATAATATTACAGTTGAAGGATTTGTAGAAACAAAGAACTCAGTAAAGATTAAAACCGATAAATTAGATTTTTCAGCAAATAAATTATTGATCGCTACTAATGGATTTTCAGAAAAATTGGGAATTGCTCAGGTAAAACCCGCCCGCGCCCAGGTTTTGATCACCAAACCGATTAAAAACCTGGAAATTAAGGGTACATTTCATTTGGATAAGGGTTATTATTATTTCAGAAATATTGACGATCGTATTCTTTTTGGCGGTGGCAGAAACCTGGATTTTAAAACCGAAGAAACTACCGAAATCGCTCAAACGAAACTTATTCAGCAAAAACTGGAGAAATTACTAAAAACCACAATTTTGCCTGAAACTGCTTTTGAGATCGATGAACGCTGGAGCGGTATTATGGGCGTTGGAAAGCAGAAAAATCCGGTCGTTAAACAAATTTCAGATAATGTTTTTTGCGGAGTTCGCCTTGGCGGAATGGGGGTTGCTATTGGCAGTTTAGTAGGGAAAGAACTTTCAGAATTGATAAAATGATTAAAAAAATATTCAAATTTCTATTGAAACTTGCAGGAATTTTACTCCTGTTTTCGCTTTTTATTGTATTGCTGTTTAAATGGGTTCCGGTGCCGTTTACGCCGTTAATGGCTATTCGATATTTTGAAAATCCTGAGGAGAAAATTCAACATTCGTGGGTGCCACGACAAGATATTTCCCGGCATTTGCAACTTGGCGTAATTGCCAGTGAAGATCAAAATTTCGTAAAACATAATGGTTTTGATATTGAAGCTATAGAAAAGGCCATTGAAGATAATCAAAAAGGAAAGCGGGTACGTGGTGCCAGCACAATTTCCCAACAAACCGCGAAGAATGTGTTTTTATGGCCTGGCCGAAATTGGTTACGAAAAGGCCTGGAGGTGTATTTCACTTTTTTGATCGAAACTTTTTGGAGTAAAGAAAGAATTTTAGAAGTTTATCTAAATAGTATTGAAATGGGCCGCGGAATTTACGGTGCAGAAGCGGCTGCACAGCATTGGTTTAACAAATCGGCGGCAAATCTTTCTGTATACGAAGCCGCTGCTATTGCCGCTGTTTTACCGAATCCTAGAGAATACCGGGCAAATCCTGCCAGTAATTATATAAATCAAAGAAA
>NZ_CAXAVR010000106.1:0-8734 GCF_963972535.1 uncultured Salegentibacter sp. | reverse complement strand
CACCTGCAATAGTAGCCAAAATACTTACATTCTTCTCCAGTTTGTAAACTTCTAAACGGCCTGCATTTTCTATGGCGGTATTAATATCTTCTAACGGACTTCCGATTCGAGAAATTCCTTTTTCGGTTAACCTGGCTACGGGAGAATCACTTTGTGCACAGCGCATTTTAGCCGATTCTATGTTTCCGTTTAAAACATTATCCTTTATTTGAAGCATAAAATTTTTATCTACCTGGCTGGCCGATTTTATCGCAAACAGCCTTTCAAAGTAAATATAAACTGCTGCGAACAACAGGATAAACAAAATAATGATGATTATTTGGCCTCCAAGGCCACCACTTAGCATTAAATCGAATAAAGACAGGGTTTTTTCTTCCACTACCGGTTCTGCCTCCTGGGCGGCTTCGGCAACGCCGTCCTGCTGAAAAAAGTATAGCATAGGTTTCTATTAGGGTTTTTAATGTAACGTGATAAACCAGATTTAATTGTAATCCAAATTTAGTAAAATAATCAGCAGTGCAAACTGCTTTATCTCAAATGGCAGTTTTTTATTTTTTGAAGCGCATTTTAAATGATTTTATTCATAAAAAAATCCCGCTCGAAAGCGGGATTTTCAGGAATAATCTCAATCAACTAAAATTACAAGATTAATCAAAAATTTATACTAGCTGCTTTAATGCAACTTCAAAAGCGGTCTTGCTTATATTGGTTTTACTACTATTATTATCGTAAGTATTCTGGATGGCATTTTTAATGGTCATAGAAGTGTCATTAAATATAGACTCATCTGTCATTTGTACTCTTCTTTCCATAAAATAAGCGAAAACTCTCGCCATTCCACAGTTTGCTATAAAATCAGGGATTAAGCTAACTTTCTCGTCGGTAGATTCCATAATTGAGCCGAAGAAAATTTCTTTATCAGCAAAAGGAACGTTGGCGCCACTGGTAATTACCTCTAACTTCCTTTCTATCAAATTATTAATTTGATCCTGGGTAATTAATCGGGAAGCAGCACAAGGTGCAAAGATCTCGGCATCAAGCTCCCAAATCTTTTCATTAATTTCTTCAAAAGGAATTAAATTATCGTGTTTAATTGTATTCCCTTCCTTGTTAAGGAAAAGCTCCTTAATTTCTTCAAAAGTAAATCCGTCTTCGTTAATTAAACCGCCAACCCGATCTATTATCCCTACTATCTTAACACCCATTTGCGAAAGGTAATAAGCTGCGGCAGAACCAACATTTCCAAAGCCCTGAACAATTGCTTTTTTCTCGGTCACATCGCCACCATAAATATCATAATAATGTTTAACCGATTCGGCTACGCCGTAACCGGTAATCATATCGGCAACCGTATATTTGCGGGTAACATCTGGTGAAAATCGAGTGTTTTCTAAAACTTTAATAACTCCCTGGCGTAACTGGCCAATTCTATTAATTTTATCGGCTTCGCTGGGTTTAAAGTGCCCGTTAAATACACCTTCCTGCGGGTGCCATACACCACAATCTTCAGTAATTGGAATTACTTCATTTATTTCATCAACATTTAAATCACCACCGGTACCGTAGTAACTCTTTAACAAAGGAGAAACCGCTTTATACCAACGCTCTAAAACGCCTTTTTTTCGAGGATCGTTGGGATCAAAGTTTATACCCGATTTAGCGCCTCCAATTGGAGGTCCTGAAACGGTGAATTTCACTTCCATAGTTTTGGCTAGTGAAAGCACTTCATTTTGATCCAGTCCTACACGCATTCTTGTACCTCCACCGGCAGCACCACCGCGTAGAGAATTTATTACCGTCCAACCTTCAGCCTCGGTTTCAGAATCTTTCCAATTGAAAACGATTTCGGGTTCTTTATTTTCGTATAATTTTAATAATTCCTTCATTTATACTCTAATTTTTCGCAAATATATAAACTAAGTAGTATATTTTTAATTTTTCAGCAAAAAGTTTAGATCTCATAAATTATTCCGGAAGAATGGTCTTTTTTAGCGCCGGTGACCGATTTTAATACATTTACCTCATCCCGAAGCTTTAAAACGCCAAGCAGTCCAAAAATTAAAGCTTCTTTATAATTAATAATTTCATCTGAAGGAATCGTGAAATGACATTTAGACTCATTTTTTAAAAGCCTGATTAAAAAATTATTAAAAGTCCCACCGCCGGTCATAAAAACTTTTGAATTGGGATCGTTATCCAGGGTTTTTGCAATTTGCTGAGCCACGTGAACAGTATAAGTATGAAGAATATCCTGGAGGTTTTCTTCGTGTTTTTCCAAAACAGGAAAAACTTCAGACTTCACCCATTCTATTCCTAAAGATTTTGGTGGTTTTTGCGCATAAAATGCAAGCTTATTAAGCTTCTTAAGTAAGTTTTCATTCAAATTGCCAGCCGTCGCCAGTTTACCACCTTCGTCAAATTCTTTTCCTAATTTTTGAGCGTAATAATTCAAAACGGTATTTACGGCACAAATATCATAAGCCAAACGTTCTCCACTTTTTTCGGTAGAAATATTTGCGAATCCGCCTAAATTCAGGCAATATTTATAATCTGAAAAAAGCAATTGATCGCCAATTGGCACCAGCGGTGCGCCCTGCCCGCCAAACTCTACATCCTGAACTCTAAAATCGCAAATTACGGTTTGTCCAGATAGGTAAGCGATTTCTGGTAAATTCCCAATTTGCAAGGTGTAATTATTTTCAGGCTCATGTTTAATAGTATGCCCGTGGCTACAAACCGCATCAATATCTTTAATTTGATGATTTTCAATAAACCGGGAAATAATTCCGGCGAGAAAATTCGTATATTTTTTATTTAGCTCTTCTAAGCGTTCTTCAGAATAATTAATAGCGGCTGCTAAAGTTTCCTGCCAATTTAACGGGTATGGAATGGTTTCAGCCTTCAAAATCTTATAACTCCAGGAGTTTTTAAAATCGAAATTAACATAGACCAAATCGATGCCATCTAAGGATGTCCCCGACATTACACCAATAACTTTATAATTTGCTTTTTTCATATTCGTAAAATTAATTAAACTAAATTGAAAATTACATACCAAAACTTTATCTTTGGCTACCAAAATTAGATTTTCCTAAATTAAAATAATAATATGGATTTCAAACTTACAGAAGAACATATAATGATTCGCGATGCCGCGCGTGATTTTGCAAAAAACGAATTATTGCCCGGGGTGATAGAGAGAGACGAAGAACAGGAGTTTCCCGCCGAGCAGGTGAAGAAGATGGGAGAGCTTGGTTTTCTTGGCATGATGGCTTCTCCAGAATTTGGCGGCGGCGGTATGGATACCATTTCATACATTCTTGCCATGGAAGAAATTTCAAAAATAGATGCCTCTGCTTCTGTAGTGATGTCGGTTAATAATTCTTTGGTTTGCTGGGGCCTTGATACCTACGGAAACCAGGAGCAAAAAGAAAAATATCTTTCTAAACTAACCACCGGCGAAAAACTTGGAGCTTTTTGTTTATCTGAACCCGAAGCCGGAAGTGACGCAACTTCACAACGAACTACGGCAATAGATAAAGGAGACCATTATTTATTAAACGGAACAAAAAACTGGATTACCAATGGAAATTCAGCCGACTATTATATTGTAATTGCACAAACCGATCGTGAGAAAAAACATAAAGGGATTAATGCTTTTATAGTAGAAAAAGGAGTTGAAGGTTTTGAAATAGGACCCAAAGAACAAAAAATGGGAATTCGCGGAAGCGATACGCATTCATTAAATTTTAATGATGTAAAAGTTCCCAAAGAGAATAGAATTGGCGAAGATGGCTTCGGATTTAAATTCGCCATGAAAACACTTTCTGGTGGAAGAATAGGGATTGCAGCCCAGGCTTTAGGTATTGCTTCTGGTGCTTATGAGTTGGCTTTAGATTATTCTAAACAACGAAAAGCATTTGGTACCGAAATTTGCAATCACCAGGCAATTGCTTTTAAACTGGCCGATATGTATACTTCAATTGAAGCATCAAGACACCTTGTAATGAAGGCTGCCTGGGATAAAGACCAGGGCGGTAATTATGATCTTACCGGTGCAATGGCTAAAGTTTATGCTTCAAAAACCGCAATGGACGTTTCTACTGAAGCTGTACAAATACACGGCGGTAATGGTTATGTAAAAGAATACCATGTAGAGCGCTTAATGCGCGATGCAAAAATTACCCAGATATACGAAGGCACTTCAGAAATTCAAAAGATTGTAATTTCAAGGGCTATCCTTAAAGATTAATTTTCTTGTTAATTATTGAATTTAAGTCCGGTTTTTCTAAAATCGGACTTTTTTTATGGACAAAGGTTACCTACTATGTTTATAGAATCAATAATAGAAAAGGGATCAAATTACATAATTATCATTTATAACAATTTTAATTGTTTTTACTGAATTTCTTCTTACTTTAAGTTCAAAACGCTTCATAATATTTATCTAATTAGGTAATTTTGAGACGATAACTTAAGGACGAAAAGGACATGAAATTAAAAAAACAGGGGCTCTATTCACCCGAATTTGAGCACGATAATTGTGGCGCAGGCTTTATATGTAATTTAAAAGGCAAACGAACTAATGATATAATTCATAAAGCCCTGGATATTCTTATTCGCCTGGAACACAGAGGTGCGGTAAGTGCCGATGGTAAAACAGGTGATGGCGCCGGTATTTTAATAGAAATTCCTCACGATTTTTTCAAGAAAACATGTGAATTCAAACTTCCTAATTTTAAAGAATATGCGGTAGGAATGGTTTTTCTTCCGCAATCTGAGAACCAACGAAAAATTTGCAGAGAAATTTTTGAAGAAGAGATTATTGGCCAGGGTCTTAACCTTATAGGCTGGCGGGAAGTACCCGTAAACAGAGCCTGCCTGGGAAGCATTGCTTCACTTTCTGAACCAAGTGTACAACAGGTTTTTATAGGAAAAGGAGATGATGTTTCAGAAGAAAGTTTTAATGCAAAACTTTTTGCTGCGAGAAAAATCGCTGAACATCGTATTGAAAAATCAGAACTTTCTGAATCAGAATATTTTTACCTGGCAAGTTTATCAACCAATACCATTATCTACAAAGGTTTGTTGATGCCACAGGATATTAACGTTTACTATCGCGATCTAAACGAACCAGATGTAGTTACCAAACTTGCTTTGGTTCATCAACGCTTCTCTACAAACACCTTCCCAACCTGGGATTTGGCACAACCTTTCCGATATATGTGTCATAATGGAGAAATAAATACGCTACGCGGAAATTTAAGCCGAATGAAAGCCAGGGAAGAGCTTTTTGAAAGCGAAAAATTTGGCGAAGATCTAAAAGAAGTTATTCCTATTGTTCCTGAAGGTAAATCAGATTCAGCTTCTATGGATATGGTGCTGGAATTATTATTACAAACAGGAAGATCTCTTCCAGAAGCAATAATGATGATGGTCCCTGAAGCCTGGGAGAAAAATCCGTCTATGCTTGATGAGAAAAAAGCATTTTACGAATACAACGCTTGCATTATGGAACCCTGGGATGGCCCGGCTTCCATTCCGTTTACCGATGGGAAATATATAGGTGCGTTATTAGACAGAAACGGATTACGACCTTCAAGGTATACGCTTACCAAAGATGGTTACGTAATAATGTCTTCAGAAACCGGTGTTTTAGAGGTTAAACCCGAAAATGTAGAATTACACGGTAGGCTCGAACCCGGAAGAATGTTTCTTGTAGATATGCAGGAAGGCCGAATTATAGGCGATGAAGAAGTAAAACAAAAAATTATTTCTGAAAGACCTTATAGAAAATGGTTAGACGAAAATTTACTTAATCTTTCTGAAGTTCCTTATACCGGCAACAAAACCCCGGTAGAGAAAATAGATATTAATACCCGGCAAAAGTTATTTGGTTATACCCAGGAAGACATCAAAACAATAATTAGTCCAATGGCGCTCCAGGGAAAAGAAGCAATTGGTTCTATGGGTGCCGATATTCCATTGGCGGTTCTTTCAGATAAATCACAGCTTCTATTTAATTATTTTAAGCAATTATTCGCCCAGGTAACCAATCCTCCTTTAGATGGAATAAGGGAAGAAATTGTTACCGATATTAGTTTAGCTATTGGGGAAGACCGAAATTTATTTGATATCATTCCTGAGCAATCCAAGAAACTTAGGATCCAAAATCCTGTTATTTCCAACGAGGATTTAGATAAAATAAAATACATAGAACATCCAGATTTTAAAACCGCTTCAATCTCAATTTTATATGAAGCCAATAAAGGCCTTAACGGACTGGAAACACGACTGGATGAAATTATTTACGAAATAAACGATGCCGTAGATAAAGGCTGCAATGTAATTATACTTACTGATAGGAATGCCGATCCAAAACTGGCTCCTATTCCTTCACTGTTGGCTTGTTCTTTTGTGCATCACGGCGTAAAAAAACATAACCGAAGATCTTCTTTCGGAATTGTAATAGAATCGGCTGAACCAAGGGAACCGCATCATTTCGCATTGTTATTTGGTTATGGTGCCAGCGCCATTAATCCGTATATGGTGAATGAAATTATTTACAGCCTGGTGGAAGAAAAAGAAATTGAAGTTGATGATCCTGAAGTTGCCGTAGAAAATTTTAATGTAGCCATTGGAAAAGGAATTGTGAAGATTATGAATAAGATTGGTATTTCTACCCTTCATTCCTACCGCGGTGCACAAATTTTCGAGATTCTTGGTTTAAACCAAAAATTTGTAGATAAATATTTCACCAACACACCAACCCGAATTGAGGGAATTGGACTGTATGAAGTAGAAAAAGAAATTCAGAAGCGTTTCGAAAATGCTTTTGCTCCCAAGAAAACAGATACCGATCTGGATCTGGAAATTGGTGGTGATTATCGCTGGAGAAGAACCGGAGAAAGGCATATGTTTAACCCCGCAAGTGTTGCTAAACTGCAACAAGCGGTAAAACAAAACAGCACTAAAGCTTACGAAGAATATTCAAAATTAATAAACGACCAAAGCGAACGTTTAATGACGCTTCGCGGAATGTTTAAATTCCGTGACCTTAATCCGGTTCCTATTGAGGAGGTAGAACCCTGGACAGAGATCGTAAAACGATTTAAAACCGGCGCGATGTCTTTTGGTTCTATTAGTAAAGAAGCGCACGAGAACCTTGCTGTTGCGATGAATCGTATGCAGGGAAAAAGCAACTCGGGTGAAGGTGGTGAAGATCCGCAGCGTTTTCATAAAGATCTTGATGGCAACTGGAGAAATTCAGCTATTAAGCAGGTTGCTTCAGGTAGATTTGGAGTTTCTATTAATTATTTGAGTAACGCAAAGGAAATTCAAATTAAAATGGCCCAGGGTGCAAAACCCGGGGAAGGCGGGCAATTACCGGGACCAAAAGTAAACCCCGATATTGCAAAAACAAGAAATTCCACTCCTTATGTAGGATTAATTTCACCGCCGCCACACCACGATATTTATTCTATAGAAGATTTGGCGCAGTTAATTTTCGACCTTAAAAATGCGAATCGCGAAGCCAGGATTAACGTGAAATTGGTTTCTAAAGTTGGTGTGGGAACTATTGCTGCCGGTGTTGCAAAAGCAAAGGCAGATGTAGTTTTAATTTCCGGATTTGATGGTGGTACGGGAGCTTCTCCCCTCACCTCCCTAAGACACGCAGGTTTACCCTGGGAACTTGGAATTGCCGAAGCCCAACAAACCCTACTTATCAACAATCTTAGAAACAGGATTGTTGTAGAGTGTGACGGCCAGTTAAAAACCGGTCGTGATGTTGCTATTGCTGCATTGCTTGGCGCAGAGGAATTTGGTTTTTCTACCGCTCCCCTGGTAGCATCAGGTTGTATTATGATGCGTGCGTGCCATTTAAACACCTGCCCGGTAGGAATAGCTACGCAAGATCCAGAATTACGTAAGAAGTTTAAAGGTACTCCTGAAGATGTAATCAACTTTATGTATTTCATCGCACAGGAATTAAGACAGATTATGGCCGATCTTGGTTTTAGAACTATAAATGAAATGGTTGGTCAAAGCCAAAAACTGGATATGAACCGTGCCATAGAACATTATAAAGCACAGGGATTAGACCTTTCTAACATTCTGTATAAGCCGAAAATAGATGAAGATATGCCGCTTTATAATACAGAAACCCAGGATCACAACCTGGAAAATGTATTGGATTTTGAAATATTAAATCAGGCGCATCCGGCTATTTACAGAAAGGAAAAAATGAGCCTCGATTTCCCAATTAGCAATATAAACCGAACCACCGGAGCCATTTTAAGTAATGAAATTTCCAAAATTCACGGTGCAAAAGGATTACCCGACGGTACGCTAACATTGAATTTTACCGGTTCTGGAGGGCAAAGTTTTGGTGCTTTTGCTACCAAAGGTTTAACGATGAATATCAACGGAAATTCTAACGATTATTTAGGAAAAGGACTTTCGGGAGCAACTTTAAGTGTGAGAAAACCTAAAGAAGCATCTTTTAAATCTAATGAAAACGTCATTATTGGGAATGTTGCCCTTTACGGCGCTACAGATGGCGAAGCCTATATTAATGGAATGGGTGGCGAACGTTTCTGTGTAAGAAACTCAGGTGCCAAAGCGGTGATAGAAGGAATTGGAGATCATGGTTGTGAATATATGACTGGAGGTATTGCAGTTATTTTAGGAAAAATAGGAAGAAATTTCGCTGCTGGAATGAGCGGGGGAATCG
>NZ_CAXAVR010000105.1:0-9186 GCF_963972535.1 uncultured Salegentibacter sp. | reverse complement strand
ATACAAAAACGAGGGCGATCCCGAAAGACCAAATCCCGCTGTCTATAGCTTCCTGGCCTAAACTTGGTCCGACAATTTCACTCTGGATAATATCAGCGGAAGCCGGAAGTTTACCAGCTCTAAGAACGTTGGCTAAATCCTGACCTTCGGTAATGCTAAAATCTCCGCTAATTTCACTTCTTCCACCTGATATAGGCCCGGTTGAAACTCCGGGAGCAGAATAAACTGTATTATCTAAAACAATCGCAATATTGCTCTGCTGTGTAGAAGCTTCTCCGGTCATTTCTTCCCATACCTTAGCTCCTCTTCCGTCCATTTGCATAGATACAGCAACACGGCCCATTTGGTCGTAAGTTTGTTGCGCATCTGTAATGACATCACCACTAAGCGGTGGCTCCATATTACGGTTACCTTTTAAGGCGTAAAGACCAACTACACCTTCTTCGTCTTCCGGGATTCCCCAGGCAAATTTAGCGTAACGTTGTTCTGCAGGAAGAATGGATCTTACCTGAGACATCTCGAGGTAATTATTAACTTTTGCAGTATCCTGTACAGAAAAATAGGCAATTACAGGACCTCCCTGGAAGCCTGGACTTTGCACTAATTCAAATAAAGGATTGTTTCCTGTAGCTACATCTGTAGTATCTTCACTTTCAGCAAGAAGTTCATCAATATCACTATCGGCAGCAGCCGTAGTATCAGTTTGAGTTTCTGCTTGCTCATTTTCTTTATCTACAACGTTTTTAAGAACATTATTAGCCTGAGCAAGGAAATTCCCTAATTCAGTATTTTTATATACGTGCCAGAATTCAAGTTGTGCAGTACTTTGCAGCAAACCTTGTACACGATTAATATCTTTCGCACCTGGTAATTCAACAAGAATTCTTCCTGAATTCCCTAAACGCTGAATATTTGGTTGGGTTACCCCAAACTTATCAATACGTTTTCTCAATACTTCAAAAGCTGAAGTAATAGACTCATCAACTTTTCTTCTAATAACGGTTTCAACCTCGTCATTAGACATATCAAAATTAATCTCGTCACTTAAGGTTTTATTAGCAAAAATATCTGGCGATGCCAGTTTAGCATCTGGAATACTATTAAAAGCTTCAAAGAAAAGATCAATATAATCGTCCTGGCTATCTGTTGCGGCTGCATCAGCTTCGGCTATAGCCTGGTTAAAAGCAGGATCGTCGGTATTATTTGCTAATCCGGCAAGAATATCTTTAACCGAAATTTGAAGAATTACGTTAATTCCTCCTTTAAGGTCAAGGCCTTTATTTAGCTCCTTGTCTTTCGCGTCACTGTAAGTGATACCTGCAATTACCTCATTATTCGCTACCGAATCCAGATACCTTTCTTCTTCAGCATCTCTCAACGCCGAGTAATCTTCTACATTTTCGCTAATTCTTTGCCTGGCAAAATCTTCAGCTTCACTTTCTACATTATTGGTAATAAAAGTAAAAGACAACTGATATATACATACCAGCCCAAATAAAATTGCAAAAACCTTAATCAGTCCTTTGTTCTGCATTATTCCTTAAGTTATAATTAATTAGGTCGATTTTAAAAACGGACAAATATAGGGTTTCAAAAATGAAATGCCAACAATTTTTTTTTGAATAATTTAACTTTTAAACATAAAAAAGACCGCAAATTCTGCGGCCGTTTTTAACATATATTCAAGTTTAAAACTACTTATAGTTCTAATAGGGCATTGGTTTTATTCACACCCTCTGCACTTTCTTTAATTTTATTAGACTCTGTATCATCAAGTTCTATCTCAACAATTTTTTCAAGTCCGTCTTTTCCAAGAATTGCTGGCACTCCAATACAAATATCATTTAATCCGTACTCACCTTCTAACATTGCAGAGCAAGGGAACATCTTTTTCTGATCGCAAGCAATAGCCTGAACCAAAGCCGAAACTGCAGCTCCAGGTGCATACCAGGCACTGGTTCCTAATAACTTAGTTAGGGTTGCTCCACCAACTTTAGTGTCTTCTGAAACCTGGTTTAAACGATCTTCAGATAAAAATGCTGAAACAGGAACCGAATTTCTTGTTGCCAATCTTGTAAGTGGCACCATCCCGGTATCACTGTGACCTCCAATTACCATCCCATCAACATCTGATGGTGGACATTCTAAAGCTTCACTCAATCTATATTTAAAACGGGCGCTATCTAAAGCTCCACCCATTCCAATAATTTTGTTCTTTGGAAGTCCGGTAGTTTTATGCACAAGGTAAGTCATAGTATCCATAGGATTACTTACCACGATTAAGGTTACATTTGGAGAATGCTTAATTAGGCTTGAAGAAACTTCTTTTACAATCCCGGCGTTTATTCCTATTAATTCTTCACGTGTCATTCCCGGTTTACGTGGAATACCACTGGTTATAACTGCCACATCACTGCCTGCAGTTTTAGAATAATCGTTTGTAGTTCCTGTAATTTTAGTATCAAAACCGTTTAAGGTTGCGGTTTGCATTAAATCCATTGCTTTCCCTTCGGCTACTCCTTCTTTAATATCGAGTAAAACCACTTCTGAAGCGAAATCTTTAATGGCTACATATTCTGCACAACTGGCACCCACGGCACCTGCTCCTACTATAGTAACTTTCATCTTATATTTTATTTAAATCGATTAATATTTGATTCCAAAAATACGAATATTGATATAGTATTACTATAAGATATGGTTAAAACTATGGGTTTTATATTCTGAAATGTAAACCGGCATTAAGATGAAAAAACTTCCCGGCAGTTGCCATTGTACTAATCTTAAAACGGTCGAAATACAAATTAAAACCTAAATCGGCTTTAAATTGCGCCTGACTTTGATCTAAACCGCGTAATGCCGAATTAATTGGCCCTAAAGCAACCCCCGAACCGCCCATTGCGTAATTAAAGTTTGAGTTTGTTGCTCCTAAAGCTCCAAAAACTTCAAAATTATCGCCGTACAATTTAGATCCCATAACTGATGCCATCCACAGGTTAGAGTTTACGTTAACCAAATTCAAGTTTACTACGTTATCTATATTTACAGGACTAAATTCATACTCTACATCAAATTTACTGTAAGCGATTATAGCAGCGGCTTGAAAGTCTTCTTCATTATTAAATTTAAAATATTGCGAAAAATTATGTTTTACTCCAGCGCCATAAGTTGTGATAGCCACTCCATCTACAGTTAATTGAGGTAAAAATCTTGCCGAAAATTCTGTTTCATAAGGTAAACCTACATTAGCCTGAACAAAAGGATATGCTACCACACTTTTATTCACGCCTTCGAGAGCCTGAAATTCAAAAGGTTCTCCTAATAAAGTTCCCTCAAAATAAACATCAGTTTCACCACCAAAAGCTGTAGGTACTACAGCATTACTTTCATCTCCCTTAAGACTCAAAATTGGACCACCACTCTCGTGAACACCCGCAAGATCACCATTTGATATTGTAAAAGATTGCCTGTTAGAAGGAACAAATAAAGCATTTCCCTGAAAGGAAATCTCTACTTTCCATGGTTTTAAAGCAGTTGCTGAAGTAAACCAACCGGCCCCGGCCTGATAAGCAACACCTTCGGCTGCAGGTCCTGCAAATTCATCTGCAATATACAGCATCTCATTTGCGAATTTTTCAACATCGCCCTCCTGAGCATAGGAATTAACTGAAAATAAAATAAATAGAATGAGGTATTTAGCTTGAAATTTCAAAATAAGTAGGTGTTAAGTTAGGCGGTAAAAATAATAAAAAAAGCACTCCTAAAACAAGTTTAAAAAAATCATAAAAAAACCCGTAAGCTCACTTACGGGTTTTCCTTTTCAAAATGTTCTCAATTATGCATCAATATTAGCATATTTAGCATTCTTCTCAATAAATTCACGTCTTGGCGGCACCTCATCTCCCATAAGCATAGAAAAAATTCTATCGGCTTCACTACTGTTATCAATATTTACCTGTCTAAGTTTACGTCTTTCAGGATCCATAGTAGTGTCCCAAAGTTGCTCAGCATTCATCTCACCAAGACCTTTATAACGTTGAATTTGTACGCCACCGCTGTAACTTTCAGCGATCTCATCACGTTCTTCTTCACTCCAGGCATAGCGTTTTCTGCTACCCTTTTTAACCAAATATAAAGGCGGAGTTGCAATATAAATATGACCTCCTTCTATTAATTCTTTCATATATCTATAGAAGAAAGTTAAAATAAGCGTTTCAATGTGACTACCATCTACATCGGCATCACACATTATCACTACTTTATGGTATCTTAATTTATCGGTATTTAAAGCTTTACTATCTTCTTCAGTACCAATAGTAACCCCAAGAGCAGTGTAAATATTTTTTATCTCTTCGTTATCAAAAACACGATGTGTCATCGCTTTTTCAACATTCAGAATTTTTCCTCTTAACGGAAGAATAGCCTGGAATCTACGATCTCTACCTTGTTTGGCCGTACCACCTGCAGAGTCACCCTCTACAAGAAACACTTCACTTTGAACAGGATCCTGCTCAGAACAGTCAGATAATTTCCCGGGCAAACCGCCAATACTCATTGCGGTTTTACGCTGAACCATATCTCGCGCTTTCTTGGCTGCATTTCTAGCCTGGGCCGCAAGAATTACTTTTTGAATAATGGTTTTGGCATCATTCGGGTTTTCTTCCAGGTAATTTTCAAGCATTTCTGAAACCGCCTGAGAAACCGCCGAAGTCACCTCCCTGTTTCCAAGTTTTGTTTTTGTTTGTCCTTCAAATTGAGGCTCGGCAACTTTTACTGAAATAATCGCGGTTAAGCCTTCACGGAAATCATCTCCAACGATCTCAAATTTCAACTTATCCAACATTCCCGAAGCATCGGCATATTTTTTAAGCGTAGTGGTTAAACCACGTCTAAAACCAGATAAATGCGTTCCTCCTTCGTGGGTATTGATATTGTTTACGTAAGAATGAAGATTTTCATTGAACGAAGTATTGTAAACCATAGCAACCTCAACTGGGATATCGTTCTTTTCACCTTCCATCGCGATCACATCGGCAATAATTGGCTCACGGTTCCCGTCAAGGAATTTTATAAATTCTTTTAATCCTTCTTCAGAATAAAATCTCTCAGAAAGATATTCTCCTTTTTCATTAACCTCACGCTTATCGGTAAGTGTAATTTGAATTCCCTTATTAAGGAAAGCCAACTCACGCATTCTGCTAGACAAAGTCTCATAGCTGTAATCTACGCTTTGCTGAAAAATACTGGAATCGGGCTTAAAAGTGATTACCGTTCCGTTTAGATCAGTTTCACCAACAGGCTTAACCGGGTAAAGTGGTTTTCCTATTTCATACTCTTGTTCCCAAATTTGTCCGTCACGGTAAACCGTTGCTTTTAAAGAAGTAGACAGTGCGTTCACACAACTAACCCCAACCCCGTGTAAACCACCGGAAACTTTATAAGAATCTTTATCGAATTTACCCCCGGCACCAATCTTTGTCATTACCACTTGTAGGGCAGAAACGCCTTCCTTCTTGTGAAGGTCTATTGGAATTCCCCTTCCGTTATCCTCGGTGGTTACAGAACCATCTTCGTTAATGGTTACTTTAATTGTATCACAATGGCCGGCCATAGCCTCATCTATAGAGTTATCTACCACCTCGTACACCAAATGGTGCAAACCTCTTACACCGGTATCCCCAATATACATTGAAGGCCTAAGGCGTACGTGCTCCATACCTTCTAAAGCCTGGATACTATCGGCCGAATAACTGTGTTTTTTGGGTTCTTCGCTCATATATTTTGCTAATTAAATTCGTCTATTTTGAATAACGAACAAATATAACAAAACGCACATTTTTAATAGGCTAAGAAGCTTGACAAGGGTTTTAAGTTATTAACAATTTGTGCAAAAAAAAGCCCAAAATACAGCAAAATGAAAGCTGCATTTCGGGCATAACAAACCACACGATTGTTTACTCTATATTTGGGCTAATTCCTTAAGTTGTTTTTTAGCATTTGTTGCTACGTGAGAAGTGTTTGCTCTTCCGCTTGGATCAAGGTCTTCCTGCCATTTCGGAATCCATCTTTTTACTGTTTTTGCAGCGTTTTCCTGCGGAAAATGACTGTGGAATATTTCTCTATAAAAATATGCTTCTTTAGTAGCCGGTGTATTGTATGGATACTTCTCTGAAGCTGCTGCCATTTGCTCATCACTAACTCTTGCTGAAGCGTATGCAATTAACTCGTCTATCCAGCTATATCCAACACCATCACTAAATTGTTCTTTTTGTCTCCATAAAACCTCATCTGGTAAAAATGGCTGCTCCGGAGTATCAAAAGCTTTTCTAAGAATATATTTCTCAACGCCATCATAGGTTTTTGGCAATTTATGCACAGCTTCAGTTTCCATTGCTGTTTTTAAGAATGCTTTATCTAAAAATGGAACCCTTGCTTCCAGCCCGTGGGCCATTGTAGATTTATCTGCTCTTAGGCAATCTGCAGTAGCCAATCTTTGCACTCTTCTAATTGTTTCTTTCTGAAAATCATCAGCCGTAGGTGCGTTTTTAAAGTAAAGGTAACCTCCAAAGATCTCATCGGCTCCTTCCCCACTTAAAACAACTTTTACGCCTTTCTCTTTAATTCCTTTTGAAAGGAAATACATTGGAGTGCTGGCTCTTATAGAAGTAACATCATAAGTTTCTAAATGCCATACCAGTTTTTTAAGGATATCAATTCCTTCTTCTACGGTAAAATGAAATTCGCTATGCTCGGTCCCCAGGAATTCAGCAACTTTTCTGGCCGCGATCAAATCTGGTGCTGTTTCATCTAAACCAATAGAGAACGAATGTAATTTTTGACCGCTGTTTTTCATTAATCTTGCTGCGATAGAAGAGGTTAAAGAAGAATCCAAACCTCCGCTTAATAAAACTCCCAGGGGAACATCGGCCATTAATCTTTTACGGGTGGCTTCAATTAAACTTTCTCTTATTTTTGAAAGATCTAATTCCTTCGTTGCTTTTTTATAATCAAACCAATCTGGCGTGTAATACTCTACAAAACCAGTTTCAGGCGTGTAATAATGCCCGGGAGGAAAAGCTGCAAAACTACTACATTGCTCAACCAAAGTTTTCATTTCACTGGCAAACCAAATAGAACCTTCATCATCTGTTCCGTAGTAAAGTGGCTTTACCCCAATTGGATCTCTTGCTGCGATAAAATCTTTGCCATCTACCACTACAAAAGAAAATACGCCATCTAATTTATTAAGAAAATCTACACCGAATTCTTCATATAAATGAACAATTACTTCTGAATCTCCTGTTGTTCTAAAAGTATGATGTTTCAATTCATTATTTCGCAATGCCTGGTGGTTATAAATCTCGCCGTTGTGAATCATCCAGGCAGTTGAAGTACCCTGGATAGGTTGTTTTCCGGTTTCAAGATCTACAATAGACAATCTTTCGTGACTTAATACATAACCTTCTTCGGTTACGTGCACATCACTCTCGTCTGGACCGCGGTGCGACATTCTTTTTGATAGCCCGCCAATCTTTTCTTCTGATAATCGTTTCCCGATTACTGCTAAAATTCCACACATAACATTTGCATTAATAATTCTATACAAATATGCGTCAGAGATTACATTATGTAAACACAAATTAGTATATTGGTATAATCTGAAAATAATTTTTGGAAAATTAGAATTCAGAAGTAAGTAAATTAAACCGAACAACCTGTCAAACTTTACATCTGTAAAAACTCAATAATTTAACAGCAACTAAATAAATCTTTAACACCTTAAGAAATAACAGTAAACTATCTTTAACCTTAAAAATCAAACACAATGAAGAAAATACTTTTAACTACGCTATGTTTAATTGGATTTTTGGGATTCCAGGATTTAAACGCCCAGGAAACTAAAAATACCAACGGACCTAATTTTCCGAAATTAGATACCAGCCCAATGGATATGATTATACATCGCGACCAAAAAGACGAGGTCATTATGCGTGTAATTTACAGCCGACCTCAAACCCGGGATCGCGAAATTTTTGGAAAACTGGTGCCTTACGGAGAAGTTTGGAGAACCGGTGCTAACGAAGCTACCGAAATCACTTTTTACAAAGACATGGAAATTGGTGGTGAAACTGTAAAGGCAGGTACTTATACTTTATACACTATTCCAGACGAAAAAGAGTGGACTGTTATTCTAAATCAATCTACGCATACCTGGGGAGCTTATGAATATACCGACAAACAAGACTACGTAAGAATTAAAGTACCTGTAAGAAATTCCAGCCAGAAAATTGAGAATTTCTCTATGGCCATAGAGCAGAAAGAAGGAGACGCAGGAGCAAACCTATTAATGGGTTGGGCCGATAAATATATTAAAGTGCCTTTCTCTCCTGCAGGATAATATTGAATACAATTTTTACTGAAAACGGCTGTTTGTAAATCAAACAGCCGTTTTTTTTTATGGAATATTAAGATATTTATGGGTTTGTAGTGAAACCTTCCACTTTGGGTTTTTCATTACGAAATCTACAATAAGTGGCATCATTTTATCTCTATTGCTCCACTCTGGTTGCAGATAAAGAATACAATTTTCGCTCACTTTTTCAGCCTGCTCCTCAGCAAACTTAAAATCGTGCTTGTTAAAAATGATTACTTTAAGTTCGTGGGCCAGCGGATAAATTTCTTCGGTAGGTAATTTTATTTTCTTGGGCGATAAACAAATCCAATCCCATTGGCCGGTTAGTTTATAAGCTCCAGAAGTTTCAATATGAATATCACAACCTTTAGCTTTTAAAGCGCCGGTAAGCCTCGTCATATCCCAGGTTAACGGCTCTCCACCCGTAATCACAATAGTTTTACTACTTGCAACCGCTTTTTCAACAATCTCCCCAATATGCGTTGGCGGATGAATATTTGGGTCCCAACTCTCTTTCACGTCACACCAGTGGCATCCTACATCACAGCCTCCAATTCTAATAAAGTAAGCGGCCGTTCCTTTATGAAATCCCTCTCCCTGGATGGTGTAAAATTCTTCCATAAGCGGAAGCATAATCCCATCGTCTACCAATGCCTTAGTCTCTTCTGTAATCATAGCCTGCAAAGATACGTAATCTCTTATTTTTAAGCTGTGCTTATGGCTGAATTACTTTCTAATCTAAAATAAGCGCATTTTCTACCTGGAATTTTTCT
>NZ_CAXAVR010000104.1:0-9200 GCF_963972535.1 uncultured Salegentibacter sp. | reverse complement strand
CCAATAGTAATTTCGGCTTTAGGGTTCTTATGTCTATCTAAAAACTGGTTCCAGCGATCTAAATTTGGCGTTGTTTCATCAGGTAAATGTAATTTCTTTAAGGTAACGGTGTCCAGGCCTTCTTTCAGCATTAAATTTGGAACATCGTAAATAGTAGCCGCATCAATACTCTGGATTACCGCTTCCTGCCTCACGTTACAGAAAATAGCCAGTTTACGACGAATATCGTCTGAAAGTTCGTGCTCTGTTCTACAAACTAAAATATCGGCTTTAAGTCCGCTTTCCATCAAAGTTTTTACACTGTGCTGGGTTGGTTTGGTTTTAAGCTCGCCTGCAGCGGCAAGATAGGGGACAAGGGTAAGATGAATAATTAACGCATTTTCATCGCCTAATTCCCATTTTAACTGGCGAACTGCTTCAATATAAGGTAAGGATTCAATATCGCCTACAGTTCCTCCAATTTCAGTAATTACAATATCGTAATCACCATTTTGACCAAGAATCTGGATACGATCTTTAATTTCATTGGTGATATGCGGAACCACCTGTACGGTTTTTCCTAAAAATTCCCCACGGCGTTCTTTTTCAATTACACTTTGGTAAATACGGCCGGTAGTTACATTATTTGCCTGGGAAGTATTAACGTTTAAAAAGCGTTCGTAATGGCCAAGGTCAAGATCGGTTTCGGCACCATCTTCAGTCACATAGCATTCGCCGTGTTCGTAAGGATTTAAGGTTCCTGGATCTACGTTAATGTAGGGGTCGAGTTTCTGAATAGTGGTTCTAAATCCACGCGCTTGTAATAATTTTGCCAGAGAAGCTGCTATAATTCCTTTTCCCAGGGAAGAAGAAACGCCGCCGGTGACAAAAATATACTTGGTTTCGGCCATCTTAAGAAGTGTTTGTTGCGTTGTTTGATTCAGGGCGCTAAATTACAAAGAAGAATAGAAAAGCCGTTAATTTTAAACCTAATATTTTTAAAGTTAAAACTCTGTTTTAGACTGAAGAATACTCAGGGTTTTGGAAACTTTCTTCTTATATCTCTAAGTAATTGTTCCATCCCATTGAGTTTAAGTTCAAACACCTCACTCATTTGCTGGCCAAGTTTGCCTTCGGGGAAACCTTTTTGGCGATACCAAACCAAATAATATTCTGGAATGTCGCTTAAATAATAGCCTTTGTATTTTCCAAAATGCATTTTAGCGTGTGCAAGTTCTAAAAGTGCTTTGTGGTTTGGTTTTAAACTCATTTAGTCAATAATCGGGATGGTTTAGGAAATGAATGCCGCTTCAGTTTACGATTGTTGCAAAATCGGTTGGAGCCTGGCAAACTTACTTTTGTTTAAAGGCTTTTCTATAAATTCTATAACCGCAGGGTATTCTTTGGCTTTATTACGGTCTACAGCACTGGTGCTGGAGGTAAGAATAATTATTCTATGTTCCTGGCCTTTAGATTTTAATAAATCAAGAAACTCCCAACCATTCATTTCGGGCATATTTAGGTCTAAAAATATAAGCGTGTTTTGCCGTTCTTCCAGGTAAACCAGGGCTTCTTCGGGATTGGTAAACTCTACAACATCTTTATCGTAACCTTCTATTTCCAGGAGTTTTCGGGTAATAAAATTGGCTATGGGCTGGTCGTCTACCAGGATAATGGTGCTCATAACTTTTTTGCTTTTAGCTGGGTTAATTCCGAAGATGCCATTTCAATAACTTCTCTTAAAACCTTATCCATTTCTTCTGATGATTGTTTAAGTTTTGGTACGAGTTCTTCCCTGCAGGTTTTATCATCAAAAACTTCAAAAAGCTGTACTATACCTTGGATTCTCGATAAAGGTTCTCTCACATTATGAGCATTTAAAGCTGAAATATGCAATAATTTCTCATTTTTTTCAACCACTTCTTTAGTTCGTTCGGCAATAGTTTGTTTTTGATTTTCTACAATTTGATTGATCTTTTTATTCTGATTTTTAATGACGTCTAATGCCTGTAATAGAGACTGATTTTTATGATAAAGCTCTTCTTTTAAATAAATTTCCTGAAACTTAGCCTGGAAACTATCACTTATTAATTTCAACATTTCAATATCGCCAACATCAAAAGCTTTATTCTTATCTGATATTAAGGAAACAGTAAAATCTACATCCATTTTTTTAAAGCTCCAACACCATAAAGATGGAGACTCTAAAGCAGTAGAATCAATTTTTTCACTCAATTGAGACGGAATTTCTTCAGTTTTAACCGGAATATTATTTTCTAGAATCTGCAATTCGTGCGAAAGTAAATTTTCTTTTGAAATAAGTTCAAATTCACCTTGCGAATTACACTGGCAATAGACCAGGTAAGACCCCGCCTGGTTTATACTAATTCTAAAAAGATGAAAATTAAGCAGATATTTTAAAAAACGCACTGAAACCTGCGAAACTTCCTCCAAACTCTTACAACGATTTAAATTGTTGCTGAATTTAGAAAAAGTTTCATAGGTAATTCTATAAACCCGGGAAGTTCTGTCTTGTAGGGATTCCATAATCTTCGGACTTATTCCGGAGTTTCCAGCAATTCGTTGTCTATTTTAATCCCTGATACATCAGCAATAGTATTCAACATATTTACTAAATCGGCCTGGGCCATTAATTCCTGGATTTCCTTTTGAGAAAAACCTGCTTTTTCCAGTTCCTCAAAATCTTCATCTGAAACTTCGCTATGATTTAGCGCCGCATTAGTTACAATTTTAACGGCAGTTCTAAAACTGGCCGGCATAGAAGGAGAGTCTATATTTTCTGTAGCTTTAAAACCCTCATCTTCAGAGATCATAGCGCTCATACTATCAGCGAAAATCCCGTGAGCATGCGAGCAATAATTGCAACCCCGTTCCTTAGATACATTGTAGATAATAAGTTGTTTAAGCACATTTGGAACTTCACCTTCCATTAAAGTATTCTTTAATTTACTCCAGTTTCCTTTTAATAAGGTAGCGTTGGTGCCCTGGCATTTAAACCAGTTTAAAACAAAGGGAAGCTGAAGAGTTTTCTTGGTATCATCATAAATTTCCTGAACTTCGGGAGAGGCTTCATCATATGAAACCATAGGGTAGCGTGCTGTAGAATTCATTCTGGTAATTGTTTATAAGAGATTAGGGTTTTTAAGGTTGTCCAAAATAAGTCAATATTTTAAAACGTCCTAAATTAATTTAGTGGTAATGGGCTTTTAACAACAGGCTGGTTTTTTAATTTTAAATCAACAAATTGGAAAAGTATATTTTTGTGATAGATTTTAAAAAATGAAGTACCAGTACCAAATAAGAGTAAGCCCAGAAGAGGCAGCAAATCAGCATAAACTTACGCAAGCGGTTTCCCGCCACGGTGGCATAGCTCTAAAAGATATTACTTATGTAAATATCTTAAAGCGATCTATAGATGCCCGGCAAAAAGCCATAAAGATCAATTTAAAAGTTGATGTTTATGTAAAAGAAGCATTTAAAGAAGATAAAATTTATCTCCCAGATTACCAGAATGTAGCAAACAAAGAGGGAATTATAATTGTTGGGGCCGGTCCCGCAGGCCTGTTTGCGGCCTTGCGATGTATTGAATTAGGATTTAAACCTATAATTATTGAACGTGGAAAGGATGTTAGAACCCGTAGACGCGATCTAAAAGCTTTAAATATTGAGCATATTGTAAACGAAGATTCTAATTACTGTTTTGGGGAAGGTGGCGCTGGCACTTATAGCGATGGCAAATTATACACCCGATCTAAAAAACGGGGTGATGTGGATAGAATTTTGAAATTACTTGTTGGTTTTGGCGCTACCCCAGAGATTATGGTAGATGCACATCCGCATATTGGCACGAATAAACTTCCGGCGATAATAGCAGATATTAGGGAACTAATTATTAATTGTGGCGGAGAAGTTCTTTTTGAAACCCGGGTGACCGATATTCTGGTGGCGAATAATAAAGTTACCGGAATTAAAACCTTAAAAGGTGAAACATTTAATTCTAAAAAAGTTATCCTCGCCACAGGACATTCGGCCAGGGATATTTTTGAACTTTTACATAGAAAAAATATAAAAATTGAAGCCAAGGCCTTTGCGCTTGGCGTTAGGGTAGAACACCCACAGGAATTAATAGATAAAATTCAATATAAATGTGATTCCAGGGGAGAATTTCTTCCACCTTCACCATATAGCATCGTAAAACAAATAGGCGGCAGGGGAATGTACTCTTTTTGTATGTGCCCCGGCGGAATTATAGCTCCCTGCGCTACTGCACCCGGTGAAGTTGTTACTAATGGTTGGTCTCCCAGTAAACGCGATCAACCAACCGCAAATTCGGGAATTGTGATAGAATTGAGATTATCAGATTTTAAAAATGCCGAAAAGAATCCCCTGGCAGCAATGGAATTCCAGAAGCACATAGAACAAAAAGCCTGGTTAGAGGGCGGAAGCACCCAAAAAGTGCCGGCTCAACGTTTAGTAGATTTTACCCAAGGAAAAATTTCTACAAATTTGCCGGTGACTTCTTATAAACCCGGCATTACTTCAACTGATTTAGGTGAAGTTTTCCCAAATTTTATTCATAAAACTTTACAGGAAGGTTTTAAAGAATTCAACAAAAGTATGCGAGGCTTTTTAACCAATGAAGCTGTGGTACACGCCCCGGAATCCAGGACTTCTTCCCCGGTAAGAATCCCGAGAGATCCTTATAGTTTTGAGCATGTACAAATAAAAGGGCTTTACCCCTGCGGGGAAGGCGCCGGTTACGCCGGCGGAATAATTTCTGCAGCAATAGACGGGGAGAGAAGTGCCGAAAAATGCGTGGAGAGTTTACAGAATTCTTAGTATTTTGAAAGGTTAAATTATTGATAATTGTCAAGACATTAATAGTGTTGATTTTGGTTTTTTTTATCTTCATTTTTTGAAAACAACCACCATTAAAAATCAAGATTATGCCCATAGTAGGTTCCTTAATAAAAAGTCTTATAGATCTTCGTGATACTATTGTTTCTGAACCGGAAGCAGAAGAAGCCCAAAAAGAGGTACTTACAAAACTGCTTAAAAAAGCTAAAGACACCCAGTTTGGAAAACATTACGATTTTGAATCAATTTTAAAATCTGATGATATTCAAAAAACCTTTGCTGAAAAGGTGCCTTATTTTGATTATAACAAATTAGAGAAGGAATGGTGGCATAAATTACACGATGGTGAAAAAGACGTAACCTGGCCGGGAAGACCTCCATATTTTGCAGTGAGTTCGGGTACTACCGGAACAAGCAGTAAGCGAATCCCGGTTACCGATGAAATGCTGGAGTCTATTAGAAAAGCAGGGATCAAACAGGTTAGTGCGCTAAGTAATTTTGATCTTCCGCCAGATTTCTTTGAAAAGGAGATTATGATGCTGGGAAGCTCTACCGATTTGGAGAAAGAAGGAGACCATAAAGAAGGTGAAATTAGCGGAATTAGCGCAAGTAATATTCCTTTTTGGTTTCGCGGTTATTATAAACCCGGGGAAGAAATTTCAAAAATCGAAGAATGGGATGAGCGAGTTCAACGTATTGCCGAAAACGCTAAGAACTGGGATATTGGAGCCCTAAGTGGAATCCCCTCCTGGTTAGAACTTATGATGAAAAAGGTTATTGAATATAATAATCTTGATAACATTCACGATATCTGGCCAAACCTGAGAGTTTACGCTTCTGGCGGAGTTGCATTTGAGCCTTACGAAAAGAGTTTTAATGCTTTATTGGGCCACCCAATTACGGTTATTGATACATATTTGGCTTCAGAAGGATTTTTGGCAGTACAGGCAAGACCTGATACCAATGCAATGAAACTTATTCTGGATAACGGAATTTATTTTGAATTTGTTCCTTTTAAGGCTGAATATATTAACCAGGATGGTTCTATCGTTGAAGATGCCCCGGTAATTTCTTTAGATGAAGTTGAACAAGAAAAAGATTATGTATTGCTTATCAGTACCGTTTCTGGTGCCTGGAGATATTTAATTGGTGATACTATTAAATTTACCGATGTTGAACGTAAAGAAATTCGCATTACCGGGAGAACAAAATTCTTTTTAAATGTGGTTGGTTCTCAACTTTCAGTAAATAAAATGAATGACGCCGTACAGGAACTTGAAGATAAATTTGATATTAAGATTCCCGAATTCACCCTGGCTGCGGTAAGAATTGATGGTGAGTTTCATCACCACTGGTATTTGGGAACCGAAGGCGATACTCCAGAAGAAGAACTTAAAGAGGCTTTAGATGAATCGCTTAAAAATGCTAATAAGAATTATAAAGTTGCGCGTTCTAAAGCTTTAAAAGGCGTGAAAGTGACTAAAGTATATCCCGATATGTTCCCTGAATGGAATGCCGCTAATAAGAAAAAAGGCGGGCAGGTGAAAATGGAAAAAGTTATGGACGAGGAGAAATTTGCAAAATGGGAAAAGTTTGTAAAAGAACAAAAAGCCTAATCGTCGTCTTCGTCAATTTCATCAATTAAAGCCATAATTTCTTCCTGTGAGAGGTAAAGTTTTTTGATTCTTGCCTTATAGGCATCAGCGAGGTGGGTGTGATTTAAAATAAAATCTTTAGTAGCAATAATATATTTTCCAAGTCCGTGGTTTACTGCATAGGTATCTGCGGCTCTTTCGGCTTCCTGAATATATCTTTTTGAAGTAAGGTATTTAATTCCAAACCAAACCATATTCGCTGCACTACGTTCACGATAATCCATAATGTGCCCAAGTTCGTGGCCAATCCAGCCAATAAGCACCTCTGACGGAACATTTTTTACATCAAAGACTTCATCTTCAATTTTAATGTGTTCGCTTATCATTACAAAATAAGATCGATTCTTTTTATTCTTTAATAATCCCGAAACTTTGGGCTGCGCTTGCATAAAAGATTTCTGGATCTTCTTTTTAAATTTGAATTCAATTGGGGTATCTCTTAGCTCGGGGTAGTGCGAAAGTGCTACGTAAGTTTCTCTCCAAATTTCATCGGGTACAATTTTATTTTCAAACTTTAAAGTATCTTTTTGTTTCATTTTTTCCTGGGCATAAAGCGCACTCCAATTCCATTGGCAAAAAAGAATTGCGGTGATTAATAAAAAATATTTTTTAAGAGTAGAATTCAAATTAGCTTTTCTGTATAAAGCTAAAAATATAGTAAACCAGCTGGTTTCGCCAAGAAAGTTCTTATAAAATAAACATAAAAAAAGGCCATCTATACAGATGACCTAATTTTATATCGATTTCTAAAACTAATTTAGAAATTATCCCTGCATTAGCTGTTGTAATCTCTGTTGTAGTTCAGTATCGGTTTGAAGTGCCATTGCGATTTTCTCATAACGAGCAACATGAAGACCTTCTTCTGAAATAGCATTTTCCATTTCTTTTTGAAACTCGCCCTGCATCCCTTCAATTTCTGAAACAACTTCTTTGTGCTTTGTCAGTTCATCTTCAGTAGCATCAACCTCGGTATTTGGGTCTAACGAGGCCTGGTGAATTTCATTAAAACGCTGAATGTCAAATCCGCTATCTTCTACTTTCTTCGCCATCTCCTGTTGCGCCTGTTGGTTTACCATTCTAATTTTCTGGTAAGCATCAGCAAATTTAGAAAGCTCCTCGTCACTAACATCTATATCTACAGTTTGCTGTTGTTGCTGTGGTAGTTGTTGAGTTTGGGCAAATACACTTGCTGATCCTAATAATGCAAAAGCAAATAATAAACCTGCAATCTTTTTTGATTTAATCATAATCGTTGTTTAAAGTTTTTAATGAGGCACAATCTAAAAAGATCATATTGCTACACAAAAGATATTGATAATTAATTTCGGTTTTTTAGAGAAACTTAACTCAAATTGAGAGCCTTGTTAAATTCCTGCTCTAAAATCCCCGGGCAGAAATTACTTCCAGATGAATAGGTTCTCCAATATCTTCTTCCAATTGTTTTTTGATGTCTCTCATTTCATCTCCACTTAGGTTTTCTGGTCCTACCAGGGTAAGAGAAACCCGCAAGGGATCTCCAAACCTAACTTTCACGTCTCTAATTACTAATTCGTTCACGGTAGAGCCTTCTAATTCTCGCGTAATACTGGCTTCTTTTTTAATTCGGTTAAAAGAAAGGGAAAGAGGAACCATTACCATCCCAATTAAAATTAGGGTATAAACCAAACCGAGTTTTGCTCGTTTAAAAGGTGCAAAACCAAGAATAAGAAAGGTGATCCCGGCAAACATAATAATACCCGCAAGGTTAGTTAGATATAATAAAAAAGCTCCTGAAAATACCTGCCAGTCCCACCAGCCAATTCCAATTCCCGACACGGCCAATGGTGGGACCAGGGCAACTGCAATAGCTACTCCCGCGAGACTTTTTGCAATTCCTTCTTTTGCGTGTGCATATGCTGCCGCAACCCCAGAGGCTACTGCAATTCCCATATCTAAAAGGGTAGGAGATAGACGCGCATCAATTTCAGAAGTAATTAATTTTATTGGAATTATGAGCGTAACACCCGAAGAGAATAAAAGCGAAACCCCTGTTCCAATTAGAATGGTGATAATTCCTCTCTTCAGCATATTGGTATCATAACGAACCATTCCCATCGCAAATGAAATGATAGGTGAAATAATAGGTGCCAGAATCATTGCTCCAATAATAACGGGGGAAGAATTAGCGAAAAGCCCAAAAGTGGCGATGAGTGTTGAAAGGATCATCATTACTACATAAATAGAGGTGGTTTTTGAGTTTTCCCGCAATACTTTAAACAGTTCCTGGAATTCTTCGGTGGTGGCTCGAGGAAAAATTGGTAGGGTACGTTTGGTTAACTCTTCACGTTTTTCACCCGTAGGCAGCGTATCGGTCTTATTGCTCTTTTTGAGGTTTGCTTCATCTTTTTCTGTACAATATTTACTAGCTTGAGCCAGGCACAAAGATTCGGGTTCTACCCTAAGTAATATTTCTTTGGCTTTTTCTTTTTCTCCATCTATAGTAAATTCTATTTCAGAAGAATTTTTAATGTGCAGTTTGGCAATCTTTATTCTTCCTATAAAAGAAGGCGTTCTGTCTAGTTGCTTACCGCCCGGAAGTAAACTGCGCAATAGAAACCAGATTAATTGCAATAAATTAGTTGGCGAAATAATAAGTGTAGTAAACATTCCATCGTTCAAAGAACTTTCGGAAACCAGTCTTCTGGCTAC
>NZ_CAXAVR010000103.1:0-9251 GCF_963972535.1 uncultured Salegentibacter sp. | reverse complement strand
ATTATGAGGACAAAGTCGATAAAGAAGAACCGTATTAATGTAGTAACCCTTGGTTGCAGCAAGAATGTGTATGATAGTGAGGTGTTGATGGGGCAGCTTAAGGGCAACAATAAAGACGTGGTGCACGAGCAGGACGGCAATATTGTGGTGATTAATACCTGCGGATTTATAGACAACGCCAAAGAAGAATCGGTGAATACCATCCTGGAGTTTGTAGAACAGAAACAACAGGGAGAAGTAGATAAAGTTTTTGTAACCGGGTGTTTAAGCGAGCGTTACAAGCCAGATCTTCAAAAAGAAATTCCTGATGTAGACCAGTATTTTGGAACTACAGAACTTCCCGGTTTACTAAAAGCTCTGGAAGCCGATTATAAACACGAATTGCTTGGGGAGCGTTTAACAACGACGCCCAAGAATTACGCTTATCTTAAAATTGCCGAAGGTTGTGACAGGCCCTGTTCTTTTTGTGCTATTCCGCTAATGCGCGGTGGCCATAAATCGACTCCAATTCAAGATCTGGTTACAGAAGCTAAAAATCTTGCGGCTAACGGGGTAAAAGAATTAATTCTTATCGCGCAGGATCTAACCTATTATGGGCTTGATCTTTATAAGAAAAGAAATTTAGCCGAATTGCTTGAAAACCTGGCTAAGGTTGAAGGCATTGAGTGGATTAGGTTGCATTATGCATTTCCAACCGGTTTCCCAATGGATGTGCTGGATGTGATGAAACGTGAGCCTAAGATATGTAATTATATAGATATCCCGTTGCAGCATATCAATACTGAATTGTTGAAATCTATGCGCCGCGGAACTACGAGCGAAAAAACTACAAAACTACTAAAAGATTTCAGGAAATATGTTCCTGAAATGGCCATTAGAACCACACTTATTGTAGGTTACCCGGGAGAAACCCAGGAGCAGTTTGAGGAAATGAGAGATTGGGTAGAGGAGATGCGTTTTGAGCGTTTAGGCTGCTTTACTTATTCTCACGAAGAAAACACACACGCCTATAATTTGGAAGACGATGTGCCACAAGAGGTAAAACAAGATCGTGCCAACCAGATTATGGAAATACAGAGCCAGATTTCCTGGGAATTAAATCAGCAAAAAATTGGTCAGATCTTTAAAGTGGTGATCGATAGAAAAGAAGGGAACTACTTTGTAGGTAGAACCGAGTTTGATTCACCTGATGTAGATAACGAAGTTTTAATCGATGCCACTACCGTTTACTTAAAAACCGGGGAATTTTACGAAGTAAAAGTGACCGATGCCGCTGATTTCGATCTATATGCCGAACCAATTCACGCAGCTCCAAAACCACAAAGAAAGGAATTGAAAGTAAAGAGCGTTTAAAATCTCCTGGCTTTAGTTTCAGTTTGGGTGAAAAGCTCACTCATTTTAAGAAAGGAATCTACCGCTTTGAATTTATTAAATTCCAAAAGGATAGGTTTCTGGTGTTAATTCATTTTGTGGTTGCAACTTTAAAGGGTGCAGTGCCGTGGTTTTATCAATATGAATAAATGCATCATAACGAGCCGATATTCTTGACGGAACATAATTGCCACGCTCCCTTTCCGGATGGTAAACTACCCCAATCGCACGGTGTTTTATCTTTTCAGAAAAAGCATCATTTAATTCCTGATTTTCATCAAAAATAATAAGTTTATTTTCCGGCCCGCTTTTATGTAATTTATACTCCAAACTGTTTGGGATTGCTTCGGGAACTTTCATTTTTTGCATGGGTGCACCCCAGTTTCTACCGGCCATAACAGATCCTGAATAAGAACCAAATCCAACCAGTACCACCCCTTCTTTGCTGTGCTGTTCCCTTACTAATTGGCCAACATTTACTAATCCGCTTGCTGCCATATCTGTAGCCCTTGCATCCCCAATATGAGTGTTATGTTCCCAGATAATCACTTTAGCCTCATCAGGGTGATGATCCATAAGTCGGTTTAATGTTTCCACCATATGCCGGTCGCGAACATTCCAGGAATCGTCACCAAACCCGGCCATAGCTTTATAATATTTTTCAGCGTTTGCCATAACCAAAGCATTTAGCTCGGCATTTAAACCTGCTTCTTCTGCGCCGTCATAACTATGCGCTTTTTCTCTCACTTGTTTTAACAATTGTACCACCTCATTTTTACAATCTCCTTTTGAAGTAGAGAAAACTGAAGCATAAGAATCTTTTGCTTTAAAAGGTTCAAAACAATTAAGAGCATCTTTTGCTAATTCAGCCGTTTCCGGGTCTTCCTGCTGGAGATAATTAACTATAGAATTCATAGATTCCCAGAGGCTATAGACATCAAGACCATAAAAGCCAATTTTTTCCTCGTGCTTTCTCTTCAAATTAAAATCTTTTAACCAGGTTGCAAAGGCGGCAATTTCCCAATTGGCCCACATCCAGGTAGGCCAGCGATTAAATTCTTTTAAGACCTCCTGAATATTTTCTCCTGAATTCTTATAAGATTTAATCCATTTATTGATTTTATAACAATCTGGCCAGTCACCTTCAACCGCTATAAAAGAAAATCCTTTTTCATTTATAAGCCGTTTAGATATTTGTGCTCGCCAGGTATAATATTCGTGGGTTCCATGACTGGCTTCCCCCAGGAGTACATATTTTGCATCTCCTATTTTTTCCAGTAAAGGATCTAAATCGGCAGAACTTTCCAACCGGTGATAAAATTTTTCAATTTCAGGCTTTTGAATTTTATCTGAAGACATACTTAGCATATTAGGTTAATAGTCTTAAGATAAGCATTTATGCAGAAAACAGGATTTTTGGAGATTATAAAAAAAGTATAAATCCTTCAGATTAAGAGGAGAAATTATTGAAAAGGATTTCAGGATTTGGAGTTGCTGTTCTTCTTCCTTTTTTTATAATCCAGTAATATATAAATAAGATAGGCAACCAAGCCTATTCCACCTATCCAGTAGAGCCCGTCTTTTAATTTGGAAGGATCTTCAGCAAAATAAGCGATGGCTATTGTTAAAGGCAGCATTCCGCAGAGGGTGGCATAAATAAACTTTTTTAAATCCATTCCCAGCATACCCGCGATAAAACTGATAGAATCGTTAGATAAAAAGGGGGAAATCCTGAATAGAATTACCGATCCAAATCCATAATTTCCAATCCAGAAATCCATTTTCTTCAAATTATCCTCCCCAAATATTTTAGTAAGAAATACCCCTTTTAATTTTTCACCAATAAAATATCCAATATAGGAAGCAAGTACCACACCGGTTAATGAAATAAGACTTCCCCACCAAACACCATAAGCCATAACCGCCACGATTATAGGGATCCAGGAAGGAAAAATAATTAGGAACATTTGAAGAATAATAAACAAAATAATAGCTACCGGTCCCCAAACGCCAAAATCTTTAAAATATGCCCGGGTTATTTCTGTATTACCGTTAGTTAAAACCCTTATAGTGGTATCTACAAAGTCCTTGAAACCTGGGAGTGTAAAGTAAGCTGTTAGTAATAAAAGTAATATTACCCCGGAAAGAATAAAAGAAGAATATTTGGAAGCTGAATTCTTCAAACCTTATATAATTTTATAATAGAAATAAAAAGTTACAAAATTATATATGATTGATTTTAAACTTAATAACTTTTAAAGTAGAATTTCCCCTCCTTTTGGCTATCTGTTTTAATTATACTGATAGAAAATTCCCTGCGGAAATGGCGTCCATAAACAGGCTTTAAGTCCGGAGGCTTTTAATGCAGAATTCGTCCAGGTATTACAGGTTTTAAAAAGGTGGAAAGAAGTTTCAGCTAAATAGAACGCATCATCCTGATAATAGTGTAAACCTGAAACAGGTTGAATTTCTCCCTTATTTTCAGCGTTTACAGTTTCTAAAATATAGTCAGTTAGCTTTTTATATTGATCTTCTGAAACTGAAATTTTAACCAGGTTTTCTGAAACTGGTACTTTTTGATAAAATTGCGTGTGTAATGCACTTTGTGATCTTAGAAAAAGCACTTTAAAAGCAACATTGAGTTTTATATCTTCCCACTGCGGGGTATTTCGGTAAAAATTAAGATCACCCCAACCAAACCCTATAAATTCAGAATTCTGCGGATTTGATAGGGTGTGCTTAGGTCTAAATATGCTATCCCAATTGATGATTTTAGAATGTACCGGAAGGAAAATATCGGTATGCATATCCTGTTTATAGAGGTAGATATTAATATTCGCGTTTTTAGTTTCAAATTTAGAATTTACGGGAATTTTAGATCCAATTAATGCCATCACCAGATAAACTATAGCGGGAGATAAAAGGATCAAAAGGAATTTGAAGAAGTAGCGTAAAGCTTGTTTCATTCTTTTAAGATATTGAATTTCGTTCAGTTTATCATATTTCTAGTTTGATAAAAATAAAACGTAAATAGGTCATTTTTTATAAAATTAATCGTCATTACGAACGGAGTGAAGTAACCTGTCAAATTCTATTAATGGTCTACAGATGCTTCGTACCTCGCAATGACAAAGATTATATCATGGAAAATTCAGCTTTTGCTTTTGATATGGATTTAAAAGCCATCAATATTTTATTCAGTTTAAATTTTTAAAATAATTATTATCTTTCCTGTAATATTCTAAAACTTATGCCACAAATTTCTAAAAAAGTCACTTTTTTCCGAAGAAACTATTTCTTCATTATGGGAGGAATTTGGGGATTAATGGGAGTTTTAATGATTATTTTTCAGGTCATGGACGTTATGGCTTATGGTTATACGCTTATCGGACTCATTTATGCCGTTGTAGGATATTTGAAAAGAGATCTGGCATTAGAATTTATAAGCTGGGATGATGAAAAAATAGAGATTAGTGAGTGGCAGCAAAGCACACGATCTTATAAATGGGAGAATATTGACGCAATTAATGTTTCAGCAACTAATCTAACTATTAAATCGGGGCCGGCTGATGGTACTATGGTGGAGCTTAAAGGCTATATCGAAACCGATATTGAAAAACTAAAAACCGAATTGATTCCTGCGCAAAATTTAGCGACTGCCTGATGCAAAAAATAGTAAAACATACCAGCTTCTTTAAGAAGAATCTATACTTTATTCTCGCTGTTTTCTGGCTTCTTTTAGGCCTGGCAAATTATATTTTTGTGGAGGGAAGTGTGGCGATTTTAATATCTTGCCTGTATTTAGTTTCCGGTTTATTGTATGCATGGCTCGCGTATAAACAAATAGATAGAAATACAGCATATATTGCCTGGAACGATGAAAAATTGATTGTAGCGAGGTTACATCAAAAACCTAAAACTTATAAATTTGGCCCGGAATTAAATATTGACGTAAGCAATTACCACTTGATTATTAAAGCTCCAAAAGCTAAAGGAGATATAGTTGAATTAAAGGGATTTTTAGAAGAGGACATAGATTTACTGCGGGAAAAATTTGGGAAGCAGGTTATGGCCTAATTTCTAATTTTTGAAACCAGTTTAAAATCAATACTATCAGCTTTATTCAATTTATACTGAAAAATCGCTTCGCCGGCTATATGCCCATCTTCGTAAGCGGCCCAAATAAAACGCTGATTCAAAATTTCGTTATCTATAAAACGCATCGTGCCGCCTAAAACAGATTCTTCAGGAATAAGTTGAGCATTTCGTTCTAAAGAGGTTACAATAAAAGTTTCAGGGTTTTGCACCGTATCAAAGTCTTCTGTAAAAACTATAGGATTCCGACTTTTCAATAATCTTAATTCTTTTTCCAGCGAATCATTTTCAATTTTTAAATCGTTAAGATCGGCTTCAAGATTATCTATGCGTAATTTGGTTTTTTCCTTTTCCGTTTCGTTAGTGCAACTAAGTAATAATATTATTGCTGGGAGTAAAAATATCTTTTTCATAAGTCTAAATTAATAGAATTAATCTCTGGCAAATGAAAAGAAATTCATAAAAAATAAACGAATTTTCAGATTGTTATATTAAGATTTAAACTTCAGTTCATAAAATAAGTCCAGTCTTTATTTATAATTCCTGCATTACTAAATAAGTAGTATAAGCAAGGTAGGCCACTAATAGAATTAAAGCTTCCCAGCGATCCAGTCTTCTTCTCTTACCGGTAAACATAGCTAAAAGTAGAAATAATGTTCCACCGGCCAGGATATAAAGGTCCTGGTTGAAATTTAAATTGAAATTAATTGGATTTATAATTGATGCTGCAGATAGAATAAGGAAAATATTAAAGATGTTAGAACCAATAATATTACCCACAGCAATGTCGGCATTCTTTTTGGCCGCAGCTACCACCGAGGTGGCCAGTTCGGGCAGGGAAGTTCCCGCAGCCACGACAGTAAGACCAATAATTTTTTGACTAATTCCCATACTTTCGGCAATTTCTATTGCATTATTTACTACCAGTTGGCCCCCTAAAACCAGACCCGCGAGGCCGCCAATAATAAAAATGGTAGTTTTTAAAGGAGACAGGAGTTTGATGTTATCTTCTTCTACCACATCGTCATTTTTGAGTTGTTTGTACACATAAAATAGAAATGCCAGGAAACAGAATAGTAGAATAAATCCGTCTAAAGTACTTAGTATACTGGGTTGATCGGGAGAAATAACCTGATCGTTTACCATCATAAAAAGAATTACTACCGCTATAAGTGAAATAGGAATTTCCTTCCACGCAGTACTGGATTGTACTGCCAGCGGAGTAATAAGCCCTGTAATTCCCAGAATAATAAACAGGTTGAAATTATTACTACCTATCACATTTCCAAAAACGATATCTGAATACCCATCGGCAGCGGCAAAGGTGTTCACCACCAACTCTGGTGCAGAAGTTCCAAAAGCTACAATGGTTAAACCAATAGCAAGGTTAGAAATATTAAATTTTTTGGCCAGGGCAGAAGCACCTTCAACCATATAATTGGCTCCAAAAATTAGGACTACCAGTCCTAAAACAAGTAAAATTGCAGGTAATATCATTATTCGTTAATTTCATTTAATAAAACCGGTTTTCCTAAGCCAAGCTCTTCCAGTTTTTCCATCTGTGTTTCGGCATCTCCAACGATTAAAAAGTACATTTTTTCGGGGTTTATATATTTTTCAGCCAATTCTCTTATATCTAAAACGGTAAGCTCATTTACCATTTTCTCCCGCTGCTTAATGTAATTATACTCACGGCCAAAAGTGCTAATTTCACTAAGCATATCCAGTTTTGAATTTAAAGTTTCAAACTTCCTGGCGTTGCTTTTAATCATAAAGCCACGGGTGACTTCCATATCTTCCCCGTCAAAATTATGCGGATAATTTTCTATAATTTCTTTAATAAGTTTTACCGCATCAAAAGTAATATTACTGCGAACGCCGCTGGAAATTAGAAATAAACCTTGATTTTTTCCTGCATTAAATCCAGAGCGAATTCCGTAGGTGTAGCCTTTGCCTTCCCGTAATTCCTGGGTGAGCTGCGAGGCAAATCCGCCGCCGCCTAAACGATAATTCATAACTTCGGCTGCATAAAAATCATCATCGGTAGCGGCCAGGGCAGGAGCACCAAAGCGTAAAACCGATTGCTTGGCGCCCGGAACATCGTAAAAATAAATTTGAGATTCCTGTGGGAGTTCAAGCTGAGCAACTTCTGGCATTTTAATCGATTTTGGTGGCCAGGCTACCGAAAGCGACCGAATGCCTTTTACCGCATCTTCTTTTTCTATTGCGCCCACTACGTGAAAAACACTGCGTTTAGGACTAAGATTTGCTGAATAATAATCTTTAAGATCTTCCAGGGTAATATTATTTACCGAAGATTCTGTACCTAAATTATTATGACCTAAAATATGATTTTTACCATAAATTAGCTTTCTAAATTCGTTATTGGCAATACTATTTGGATCGGCTTTTTGTTGCTGAATTCTACTAAGCGCCTGCTGTTTTACCAGTTTGAATTCGGTAGAATCCCAGCGAGGTTCCAATAATATTTCCTGAACCAAATCTATGGTTTTAGCATAATTTTTTGCGAGTGTGCTGCCACTTAAAACAATTTTTTCATCTTCCGCATTTACCTTAATATCGGCTCCTAATAATTGAATGGCTTCTTCCAGTTCTTCGGGAGTCTTATTTTTAGTTCCTTTGGTCATTAAATTAGCCAAAAGATTAGAAACGCCTACTTTATTGGGGCTTTCCAGTAATAATCCGCCTTCCATTTCCAGGCTAAATTTTACCAGTGGAACTTCATTATTAGTGATTCCGTAAACTTTAAGCCCGGAAGGAAGTATATTTTCCCAAATTTCTGGAACTGTCAATTCAGGCGCGCTGCTATACGGCGGTTCTACACTTCGGTCAAAACTGGAAGGAGTTTTTTGATAAGAGGCGTCTGTAGATACATTCACTTCTTCTTCCGCATTTTCAACTATTTTTTCTTCTATAACTTCAGCTTCTTCAGAATTTTCTAAAGCAAGTGCCACCTGCCCTTGCGGAACAAAACTTGTAGCGACAAAATGTTTTCCTTTTATATATTTTTCATAAACACGTTTTACATCTTCCGGCGTAACCGCAAGTATTTTTTCTACATCTTTATTAATATAATTCGGATCGTTGGCAAAAATCTGATATTGTGCCAGCTGAAATCCTTTGCCTAAAACACTGGCCAGGCTATTATAGAAGTCGGTTTCCTGTTGTGCTTTAATTCGTTTTAGATCCCGCTCGGGAATACCTTCGACTTCAAAATTTTTAAAGGTTTCAAAAACCGCGTTTTCTACAGAATCTAAATCAACTTCATTATAAGCGGTAACCTGCAGCATTAGTTGTCCCGCTAATTCTGAAGTGTAATTATACATTCTAACCCGATCTGTAAGTTCTTTTTCTGATACCAGGTTTTGATACAGTGGTGCGTTTTTTCCCTCGCTTAAATATTTTGCCAGCACTTCTAAGGCATAAGTGTCTTCGTGGTAGGAATATACGGCCGGCCAGGCGATAGTTAGTTGCGGAAGCCGGGCAAAATTATCTTCGTAATAGAGTTTTTTGGTTTCGGAAAGTGCTACCAATTGCTTTTCTTCTCGTTCAATTTTGGGACCACGCGGTATTTCATCAAAATATTTGTGAATCCATTCTTTGGCTTGCTCTTTATCAAAATCGCCAGCAATACTTAATGTTACATTATTGGGCACATACCAGTTATTATAAAACTCCTTTACATCCTGAAGCGTAGCATTTTGAAGATCTTCTAGCGAGCCAATTACCTGCCAGTTATATGGATGATCTTCGGGATATAAATT
>NZ_CAXAVR010000102.1:0-9300 GCF_963972535.1 uncultured Salegentibacter sp. | reverse complement strand
ACCGCAGTGAATTAAAAATGCAGATTATTGAAGCTATACAAAGTACCATTGCAGGAGTAGTAAAAGGAGCTATCACTTTTCACAATGTAAAAATTATAAGTCCGGTGAATAAGAAAAAAGAATATCAGGAATAGTATATTTAGAAAAATTAAAATGGCTGTCTGGAGATTTTTTCACTCTCTCTAACAGCCATTTTAATTTTTAAAACCTATAAACTCTGATACTCAACAGCAGTCCAGGTTCCCTGGTGATTAGGATAATCAAAAGTACCAGCCATTGCATCTCCTTCAAGAGTTCCGTAATACATCACATTTCCCGGGTCTGAGCTATCAAAATCGTAAGTAAGCTCATTGCCACTTAAAGACCAGGTTCCATTTGTTAGGTAAGTTCCGGGAGAAGAAGGTTCATCATAGATGGCTGTTCCATCGGGATTAAATACCACGTCACCATGCCAAGAGCTATTTTGATCATACACTACATGAAAATCCCAGGTAGTTCCTTCTAATGAATTAGTTGTGAAAGATTCTTCATTACTATAGGCCGTACCTTCAGCATTGGTCGCGTATGTTCTAAAGTAATAAGTTGTGTTTGCTTCTAAATTTTCTATTTCACTGGTAAAACTTGCTGAAGATTCTGTTGTAAGATTATCATTTATCGTAGGACTAGAGCGTTAGTACTCCAAACGGTTCCCTGCGCTGTAACTGGATCTCCGCCATCGTCATCAACTGTTCCACTGATTTCAATGGTGGTATAGGTCTTTTCCACATCTGAAGTTGTCGTTTCCAAACTAACGCTTGGTACTGTAGCTGCCAGGGTTTGAGGGCCATCATCGGTTGAACAACTTGAAAAAAATAAGCTTAAACTTATTACAGAAAGGGTTTTTAAAATAATTCTCATAATGATTGGTTTAATTGCTCCTACTTCAAAATTGAATTGGCTTTTCGGAATGTTCCCAAGGTTTATAGATTGCTTTTAAAATTTTGAATAATTTAGTTGTAGGGAAACCAAACGATAAAAGAAATTAAGCTTGATAATGAGCAATATACAAAAATTAAAAGGAAATGTTAAATTCCGGGAAAACCCCGATAAAGTAAAGGGTAAGAAAACCTTTAGAACACTTAAAAACTATAACTTATATTGAAATTATAAAGTTGTAGAATATATAAGGCTACTTTGAATAGCTTGAAGAAAGTTCAATAAATAAAAAGCGGCCCAAAAGCCGCTTTTTTTATGTATTTAAATAGGTTAGACATTGATTAAGTTCAGGATTTTTGCGTGTTAGTGCTATAATCCAGATACGAAGTTCCTCTATTTCGTGAGGTAAAAGTCGTTGAAGTGCTTTTTTCACTTCTCTACAAAACAAGATGGGATCAAAACTGACTTTATCCAGTACAGTTTTGGTGTATTCAAACATCGCTCTCGCCATAATTTGAAAGATTTAAATTAGAAGTTAGGTTTAAAAAAGTAGAAATCTTTTAATAGGCTAACGGATTTTTTAAAAGCACCTAAATATAATAAAAAATTTATAAAGATCTTTTAATTTTCCGCTGTTTAACAATTCTTAAAATCGCCGATCACCACTTATCACATCACCTATGCCACCAAGAATACTACCTTCTCCTTTATCTTTCCCACCTCCTTGTGGTGCAGCCTGCCAAATTCGGTTAGCCAGGCGGCTAAAAGGAAGCGATTGCACGTAAACTGTACCCGGGCCGGTAAGCGTTGCAAAGAAAAGTCCTTCGCCACCAAAAAACGTATTTTTAATTCCTCCAACAAATTCAATATCATAATTTATATCCTGGGTGAAGCCAATAATACAGCCTGTATCTATCTTTAATTTTTCACCGGGAGATAATTCCTTTCTTGCCATCGTTCCACCGGCGTGAACAAAGGCCATCCCGTCACCTTCCAGTTTTTGCATAATAAAACCTTCACCACCAAAAAAACCGCGCCCCAGCTTTTTACTGAACTCTATTCCTACCGCAACTCCTTTGGCAGCGCATAAAAATGCATCTTTCTGGCAAATAAACTTATTACCATATCGGGTAAGATCTATAGGAATTATTTTCCCCGGATATGGCGAAGCAAAACTAATGCGCTTTTTACCCTGAATTTCATTACTAAAAATCGTCATGAATAAACTTTCTCCCGTAAGCAAACGTTTGCCCGCACCTAAAACTTTACCCAGGAAACCTTCGTTTTCTTTAGAGCCATCTCCAAAAATAGTATCCATTCTAATCCCATCGTCCATCATCATAAAATTACCGGCTTCGGCAATAACAGCTTCACGAGGATCCAGCTCTAATTCTACATATTGCATTTCTTCTCCAAAAATCTGGTAATCTATTTCGTGTGCATTCATATTACTTTGCTTTTATAGTCCATTCAAACTCAAATACTGCCACCTGCTCACCGGTATCATTTATTCCCGTAGATTTCATCCATAAAGTTTGCCCTTCACCCGTGGCAAGCGTTTTCTCTATAGCTTCGTCTATTAAATGACCATCGTAACAGTAGAAATTAATCTTGCCAGTGGCTTTTTTGGTAAACGTAGCCCTGTTTTGCGCTACCAGCATAGAAATTTTTCTGTTGGACTGTTTAATTTTTCCCATTACCAACGCCCCAGTGCTTAATTCTGCTGCCATTGCCTGCACAGCGAAATACATACTATTAAATGGGTTTTGATTTATCCATTTATGCTTCACACCTACTTTACAGGTATCTTCTTCAATCTCACTTACACGAACCCCACAAAGCCAGGCGCTTGGCAGTTTCAGCATTAGAAATTTATTGAGTTTATTCTTATTTAATGTCATTGGAATTGGTTTGTTTTTAATAAATGTATTCAAATTAATCAATATGACTTCAGAAATAATTTCATAAAAATATGTTAATTTTTAGTACTATGCTTTGCAAAATACCTTCTTTTAACCATATATTTGTAATGTAAATTAATAGGTTATGAACTCAAAGATAGCAAAAGAAGAAAAGACACTGGCCACAATCCTGCATTTATCGGTCTTTAGTAAATTTATTATTCCGTTAGGGAATTTTATATTTCCACTAATATTATGGCTCACTAAAAAAGAAAAGCCATTTATAGACGATCACGGAAGGAAGGCAATCAATTTTCAAATTAGTCTCTTTCTCTACACCATTTTAATATTGGCCGTAGGAATTGCAATTATCCTTTTTCAGGCTATACGGCTGGGTGCTGATGTACCCTTTGCAATTGGTCCCGAGCATTTTTATATAGACGAAATGGGCCAGGCAATTTCTATAGTCATCACCATTAGTGTATTTGCCATTTTACTTTCGCTCTTGTTTTTCATCGAAATCTTTGCGGTAATAAGCGCAAGTATTAAAGCCAGTAATGGAGAACATTACTCTTTTCCGCTAAGCATCAATTTTATAGGAAAAAGTTCAGATAATAATCATAATAATAACCATCAACAATCAAAAAATGAACAGTTTAACAACCCTCAAAACGAAACGCTATGAAGATAGAAAACACCAAGGCTCAAATGCGTAAAGGTGTACTGGAGTACTGTATTCTTTCGGTCTTAAAAGACGAAGATGCCTATGTAGCCGAAATCCTGGACACCCTTAAAGACGCGAAATTACTGGTGGTTGAAGGCACTATTTATCCGCTCTTAACCCGGTTAAAGAATGCAGGATTGCTCAGTTATCGCTGGGAAGAATCCAGCAGCGGACCACCGCGAAAATATTACGGACTTACCGATACCGGGAAACTCTTCCTAAAGGAGCTTACCGGCACCTGGGACGAACTCCAAACCGCTGTAAACGTTGTAACCAATCAAAAAAATAAGAATCATGAATAAGACAGTAAATATAAATCTTGCCGGTATATTCTTTCATATAGACGAGGACGCTTATGCCAAGCTGCAACATTATTTAGACGCTATAAAACGCTCTTTTACCAACACTCAGGGGAAAGATGAAATTATAGCAGATATTGAAGCACGTATTGCTGAATTGTTCAATGAAAAGAAAAAAGACGACCGCCAGGTTATTGGAATTAAAGAAGTAGAAGAAGTAATCGCCATTATGGGGCAACCCGAAGATTATATGGTAGATGAAGAGATCTTTGAAGATGAACCGGTTTATACAAAAACCACTAAATCTCCGGGAAAACAACTGTTTAGAGATACCGAACATTCTTATGTAGGCGGGGTTTCTTCTGGACTGGGGCATTATTTAGGGATAGATTTTATTTGGGTACGCTTACTTTGGATCTTACTAACCATTTTTTCCAGTGGTGCGTTTATTCTAATTTATATTGCACTTTGGATCTTTGTTCCCGAAGCTAAATCTACAGCCGATAAACTTGCAATGCGTGGAGAGGAGGTCACTATTAGTAATATAGAAAAAAAGATTCGTGAGGGTTTTGATAATGTTACCGGAAAGGTAAAAGACGTAGATTATCAAAAATATGGCAACCAGGCTAAAAGCGGAGCTACCTCTGCCGCCTCTGCTATAGGTGATGTAATCGCTTTTATTTTAAAGGTATTCGTTAAACTAATTGGAATCATCCTAATATTAATAGCCGGTGCGGCATTAATCAGCCTTTTTATTGGCTTGTTTACCGTTGGTACCTTTGGGCTTATAGATGCTCCCTGGAGTAGTTATGTAGAAATGGCGGTTAGTGGAGCGCCACTTTGGTTACTGTGGCTAATTAGCTTTTTGCTGGCAGGAATTCCATTTTTCTTCCTGTTCATTTTAGGCTTAAAGATTCTTGTAGGCAGATTAAGGTCTATTGGTACCCCTGCTAAATTAGTCTTATTGGGATTATGGATCCTGGCTTTTATAGGAGCTTCGGTAATAGCGGTACAGCAAGCCACCCATCGGGCTTTTGATGGTGAACAGGTTATTACAGAGACACTGCCAATATCGGCTAACGATACACTTTACCTGGGAATGCAGGCCAATTCAAATTACTCATCCAGTATTTACAGAAGTTCAGATTTCAAAATTAAATATGATGAGAATGATGAAAAGGTAATGTACAGCTCAGATATTCGCCTAATTGTAAAACCTACTAAAGACTCTCTTGCCAAACTGGAAGTAGTAAAGTCGGCAGAAGGTAAAGATTACAAAGAAGCCAGAGAACGCGCTCAAAATATAATGTATAATACCAATTTTAGTGGCAACCAATTATTGCTGAACAGCTTTTTTACTTCGCCTACAAAATATAAATACCGGGATCAGGAAGTGCAAGTTACCTTGTATTTACCCGAAGGCGCCAGCCTGGTGGCAGACGATAATACAAATTCATTTCATAGAAATACAGACTACTGGGGAGATATTTTAATAAACGGCGACGAAGAAAAAGTTTTGAAAATCACAGAAGATGCCGCTATTTGTGAAGATTGTCCGGTAGAGGAATGGGAAACCGAAAGTGAAGATGAATGGGATGAAGACGGCGACTTTAACGCCAGGATAAATTCTGGAGATGAAGAAGTAAACATTCAAATAAATAGTAGAGGGGTAACGGTAGATAAAAAACCGGTTAAAAAAGAAGAAGAAAATCTTGAAAATGAAGAATTATGATACAATTAGTTCTGCAATTACTAATGCTACTCTTCAACCTGGGAGAACCGGCACAAGAAAATGACCTACTGGTTAAAGATTATATAAAAAGTAATGAAATCTTATCCGAACACTGCGTCATAGCTTTCAATGAATGCTAAGCAAGTCTTAAAAGCCTCCCATCCGGAGGCTTTTTTAGTATATTTGTGTTAAACCCTTATTTTTTATGAAAAAGATACTAGTCTTACTAAGCATTTTTATGGCATTTAGCTGTGGTGCAAAAAAAGTAAAAGGAAGCAGAAACGTAACCACCGAAAAAACACGCTTAGCAGATTTCCATAGTGTAGAAATAGGCGGTGATTTTGAAGTTACCCTCAAGCAAGGATCTACTGCGATGATGGAAGTTGAAGCCGATGATAACTTACACCGAATAATAAGAGGCGAAGTTGTAGACCAGGTTTTATACTTAAAGCCAACAAAAAAGATAGGCCGAAGCAAATCGCAGGAAATAACACTGACTTACCCTCAAAATCTTGAAAAAATTACAGTTTCGGGCAACACAGAATTGGAAGCAGATGAAGATTTATATTCTGAAGAATTAAAAATAACCACGGCAGATGATGCTAAAGTATACCTAACCGTAACCGCAACCAAATTTGATCTTTTTAATGAAGGAAAAGCTGATGTAGAATTAAATTTAACTGCAGAAGATGCTTATTTTCAGCTTAACGAGTCTAGCGATATTAAAGCTTTGGTAAATGCACCCAGATTTAAAGTAGATATCTATGAAAAAGCCAGCGCTCGTATTGAAGGAGAAGTAGACGATCTACAATTACGATCTGAACATTCTACTAAGTTTGACGGCAGAAGACTAAGTGCAAGAAATGCAGTAGTTATTGCTGAAGGTAAATCTAAAAATGAACTTGAAGTTCTTGAAAACCTTACACTTACTGCTAAAAACCGAAGCGAAATGGAACTTTATGGAAATCCAAAAATTGATTTGGTAGAATTTTCAGAAAAAGCAGTACTGGCGAAAAAAGATTGAGTTTTTTGCCTACATTTAATCCTTATAACTAAAACTATTAACTATGAAAATTGCATTAAAATCAATTTTATTAATTCTGGCATTAAGCCTTACGGTTGTGTCCTGCAGGGAAGAAGAAGAGAAATCTGAAATTGAACAATTAGCCGAGGAAGAAGATGCAAAGGTGAAAGTGAAAGATGATAAGGTTAAAGTGAAGACCGATGATAAAAAGATTAAAATCAAAGAAGATGACGGCGAAGTGAAGAAAAAAGTAAAGATAGATAACGACGATAATTAATAATATTTCGATTTCTTATCACATCTACGTCAATCAATTCTAAAAATTGTTTTAAAAGTCCCGTTTTTCGGGACTTTTTTATTGGTATTTAGTATCTTAATTTAAAATTATAACAATGCATAAAAAAGAGATATATACCGCCGGAAAAGAACTACGGGAAGCCGAAAAAGTATTGGTGTTAATGCACGGCCGTGGTGGTAGCGCCAAAGAATTTCTTTCTTTGGCCAACCAGTTAAATACCCAGGACTTCGCAGTTTTAGCCCCACAGGCTACAGATTTTACCTGGTATCCGAATTCATTTTTAGCACCGGTAGCACAAAATGAACCCGAATATTCATCGGCTTTAGAGGTTTTAGAAGAATTGCTTGAAGACATTAAAGAAACCGGCATAGAAGCAGAAAATATTTATTTTGCCGGATTTTCACAGGGCGCCTGCCTAACGCTGGAATTTGTTACCCGCAACGCCCAAAGATTTGGCGGAGTGGCAGCTTTTACCGGTGGCCTCATCGGCGATAAGATTTATACTGAAAATTATTCGGGAGATTTTAATGGTACTCCAATTTTTATAGGTACCGGAGATCCAGATCCTCACGTTCCGGTTGAGCGAGTAGAAGATTCAGCTGAAATATTAAGGGAAATGAATGCTAATGTAGAAGTGAAAATCTATAAAAACAGGCCACATACCATTTCAGAAGATGAGCTGAAACTCGCCAATAATTTTATTTTTAATTAAGAGTAAAATCAATTTTATGAGAAGCATTAAAAAAATACATACCGCGGTAAGCTCCCCTATCGCCGATCTAATTACTTATCGCGCCCTACCTACAAATTCTATAGACCATATAGATCCTTTTTTGTTTTTAAACCATCACGGCTACCAGGAATATCCGGTAAATAATAATGGATTGCCGTTTGGCCCTCACCCCCACCGCGGATTTGAAACCGTTACTTTTATTTTGAAGGGCGATTTAACCCATAAAGACAGTGGCGGATTTGAAAGTGTGATAAAAGCAGGTGGTGTACAGTGGATGACGGCGGGAAAAGGACTTATTCACGCTGAAGTTTCTTCAGAAGAATTCAAAAAGAAAGGTGGCGAATTGGAGATTCTTCAGCTTTGGGTAAACTTACCGGCAAAACATAAAATGACCGAACCAAATTATGTAGGACTTCAGAAAGAAGATATTCCGCAGCTAAATTTAAATGAAGGAAAAGTAAAATTAGCTGCAGTTTCAGGTAACTGGGAAGGTGAAAAAGGCGCTTTTAATCCATTAAACGTTATCCAGATGGCTACTATAAATTTTGCTGAAGGCGGTAAATATTCGGTAGAAATTCCTTCTGAAAGAAATATTTTCTTTTACGTAATAAAGGGTAATGTAAAGGTAAACGAGGAAAATGCAAAAATGCATAACCTAGTTGAATTTAATAATGATGGTGAAAAACTGGAAATTGAAGCTTTGGAAGAAAGTATTTTACTTTTGGGCCACGCTGAACCATTTAAAGAACCAATAGTAGCCCAGGGACCATTTGTAATGAATTCCCACCAAGAAATTCAGCAGGCTTTCCAGGATTATCAAAATGGAGAGTTTGGAAATTGGAATGGTTAATTTCTGCTATTAATATCTCATAAAATAAACTTTTAGCTACGTGAAAATAATTTCAACCAATATTGGAAAGCCAACTAAAATAATTTGGAATTCAAAAGAAGTAATAACAGGTATTTATAAGACACCAACAGCTACACCTATTTATTTGGCGAAGAATAATGTGATGAATGATGAAGTTTCAGATCGTAAACATCACGGAGGTTTTTATAAAGCCTGTTATATATTTTCTGCAGAACAGTATCCATATTGGAAGAATCTTTATCCCAACCTGGAGTGGAACTGGGGTATGTTTGGAGAAAATCTAACCGTAGCAGATTTTGATGAAAGAATGGTTTTTTTAGGAGATGTTTATAAAGTGGGTGATGCTGTAGTGCAGGTTTCAGATTATAGAGAACCCTGCTATAAACTCGGTTATAAATTTGGAGATCAAAAAATCCTTAAGCAATTTATTGAAAATGGTTTTGCTGGCACGTATTTAAGTGTTTTGGAAGAAGGATTTGTAGCCAATAATGATCAATTCAAGTTGATAGAGCGACCTGATAAAAGTTTAAGTGTGGCCCAACTTTTCCATTTGGTTTATACTAAAGAAAGGAACCAGGACTATCTGGAAATTGCTGTAAATAATAATGCTCTGGATCCTAAAAAAAGAGAATTGTTAGAGAAGTATATTGTTTAATAAGTTTTTAGCTTCAATAAAAAAACCTCCTTAGCAAAAACTAAGGAGGTTTTTATTTATGATAAATTAGGGATTCCCGTCTTCACGGAAATAAAATTACTTCCCTTCCATTTTATCTTTTAAAGCCTGAAGATCGGCATTAACATCA
>NZ_CAXAVR010000101.1:0-9343 GCF_963972535.1 uncultured Salegentibacter sp. | reverse complement strand
TGCACGTCTACGCGATAAGAAGGAATGGTAAGTCCCATCCCGGTTTCGGTAACATTGTTTACCCTAATTTCAAGCGACGCAAGGATAGATTTTATAGTTTCTTCTTCAAGATTTTCCCCAATTAGTTTATTCACTTTATCAAAGGTTAGGAAAACCTGGAAATCTTCAATTTTCTTAGGATAAAGATCATCAATATCACTGGTTACTTCACCGCCAGCGATTTCTGTAATTAGAAGAGCAGCGCGTTTTAAAGCATATTCGGTAATGTTAGGATCTATTCCTCGTTCAAACCTAAAAGAAGCATCGGTATTTAAACCATGTCTTTTTGCAGTTTTTCTAACGCTCACCGGGTTAAAATAGGCGCTTTCTAAAAAGATTTGTGTGGTAGCCTGGGTTACTCCGCTGGTAGCACCACCAAAAACTCCTGCAATACAAAGCGGTTTTTCGGCATCACAAATCATAAGATCTTCTTCGTGAAGTTCTCTCTCTACCTCATCTAAAGTGGTGAATTTTGTGCCTTTTTCTAATGTTTTTACATTGATTTCGTTACCAGCAATTTTTGCAGCATCAAATGCGTGAAGCGGTTGCCCAAGCTCGTGCATCACGTAATTGGTAGCATCTACCACGTTGTTTTTTGGGCCAAGACCTATTGCCTTTAACCTATTCTGAAGCCATTTTGGTGATTCCTCTATTTTAAGTCCAGAAATGGTTACTCCGCAATATCTCGGTGCCAGCGCCGAATCTTCTACCTGTATCTGTACTTTTAAACTTCTGTTGTCTACATGAAAACTACTAACTGAAGGGGTGATTAGTTCTAAATTCCTTCCTTGTTGGGTGTAACCGGCTTTTAGATCTCTGGCAACGCCCCAGTGGCTCATTGCATCGGCACGGTTTGGAGTAAGACCAATTTCAAAAACCTGGTCGTTTTCAACATCAAAAATTTCGGCAACAGGAGTTCCGGGAATTAGGTCGTCTTGCATCACCATAATTCCTTCATGGCTTTGTCCCAGGCCAAGTTCTTTTTCAGAGCAAATCATCCCGTAACTGGCTTCACCTCTAATTTTACCTTTCTTAATTGGCCAGGCTTCACCTTTTTCATCATAGAGAGTTGTACCAATAGTCGCTACAGGAACTTTTTGCCCAGCACCAATATTGGGTGCACCGCAAACAATTTGTACGTGCTCGCCATTTCCTAGATCTACGTTAGTAAGTTGTAGCTTATCAGCATTTGGATGACTTTTACATTCCAGCACGTGGCCCACAACAATACCTTCAAGACCACCTTTAATGCTTTGAAAAGGCTGTAGTCCTTCTACTTCAAGGCCAAGATCGGTGAGTAATTCTCCCGTTTTCTCCGAATCTTCGGGAAGTTTAATAAATTGTTTAAGCCAGTTATATGAAATTTTCATGTCTCAATATTTTCAGTTCGCAAAGATAGTATTACGAATAGTTTTGGCATAATTTCAAATTTTAATTTTATGCCTTATTTTAAGAAATGTGAGAATTAAGAATGAGGAAGAAGATTCATCATTTTTTTAAACCTTAAGTCTAGCTAATATAATTCCAGATATTTTTATGTTTTGCCACCTGCGCGTAAGTAAAACGAAGCACTTTATTCTTTTCCATAGAGAGGTTAGAATCCTCTTTTAAAATCTTCATAGCGTGATGTCGCGCCAATTTTAGGATGTCATTATCCTTAACAATATCGGCGATCTTTAAATTTAAAACACCGCTTTGCTGGGTGCCCATAATATCGCCGGGGCCTCGTAATTTTAAATCAACCTCGGCAATCTCAAATCCGTCGTTGGTTGCGGTCATGGTTTCCAACCTGGTTTTACTGTCGTTAGATAATTTGTGACCCGTCATTAAAATACAGAAACTCTGTTCGGCACCACGGCCTACACGTCCTCTCAGCTGGTGAAGCTGTGAAAGCCCAAATCGTTCGGCACTTTCAATAATCATGACACTGGCATTTGGGACATTTACTCCAACTTCAATTACAGTGGTGGCGACCATAATTTGAGTTTCGCCTCGTACAAAACGCTCCATTTCATAATCTTTGGCGTCCGATTTCATCTGGCCATGAACTATAGAAATTTGCTTATCTGGAAACTCCCGGGCAATACTTTCATAACCATCCATTAAATCTTTATAATCCATTTTTTCCGATTCCTGGATCAATGGATAAACGATATATACCTGCCGACCTTTTTTTATTTCATCTTTTATAAAAGCGAAAACTTTAAGTCGGTTGCTGTCATAACGATGTACGGTTTTAATTGGTTTTCTGCCGGGTGGTAATTCATCTATTACCGAAATGTCTAAATCGCCATAAAGACTCATCGCTAAGGTTCTTGGAATTGGAGTAGCGGTCATCACTAAAATATGGGGTGGCACCTGGTTTTTTCGCCATAATTTGGCCCGTTGCGCTACGCCAAAACGATGTTGTTCATCTATAACTGCCAGCCCTAAATTTTTAAATTTTACTTTGTCTTCCAGCAAAGCGTGAGTACCAATTAGAATATCTATTTCCCCATTTTCAAGCTTTTCGTGAATTTCGCGGCGGGCTTTAGTTTTGGAAGAACCGGTAAGTAAATAAATACTGGTGTCCAGGTTTTCGCAAAGTTCTACTAGACCGTTATAATGCTGAATGGCGAGAATTTCTGTAGGTGCCATTAGGCAGGCCTGGAAACCATTATCTAGCGCAATAAACATAGACATTAAGGCCACAATGGTTTTTCCTGAGCCTACATCGCCCTGCAGCAAACGGTTCATTTGCGCACCGCTGCCAAGATCGGCTCTAATTTCTTTAATTACTCGTTTTTGAGCACCCGTAAGTTCAAAAGGAAGATGGTTTTTATAGAATTCACTGAAATTCTGCCCAATTTCTTCAAAAACAAAACCTTTTATTTTTTGCTTCTGAAGCATATTTTTAATCAACAATTGCAGCTGAATATAAAATAGTTCTTCAAATTTTAAGCGGAATTGTGCTTTAGCCAGCAGTTCCTGGCTCTGAGGAAAATGAATATTAAATACGGCTTCTGCTTTTGGAATAAGTTTTAACTCTGTAGTGATTTCTTCAGAAAGCGTATCGTAGAATTTCCCTTTGGTTTCAATAAAAAGCTGCTGCATCAGTTTATTGATAACCCGGTTGGTAATGCCCGATTTTGCCAGTTTTTCTGTAGAAGGATAAATTGGCTGCATCGCGGTACGCAATTGCTTTTTATATTCCTCTACCGGTTCCATTTCTGGATGCGGCATACTAAAAAGACCGTTAAACCAATTGGTTTTTCCAAAAATAACATAAGGTGTGTTGATCTTTAAATTTTCCCGAATCCATTTCTGCCCACGAAACCAAACCAGTTCCATTTTTCCGGTATCATCAATAAAATCGGCTACCAGGCGCTTGCCGCGTTTTTGTTCTACACTTCTTATATGGGTAATTTTGCCTACCACCTGCACTTCAGCCGAGTTTCTTTGCAACTCGTTTATTTTATAAAATCGGGTTTTGTCCAGGTAACGGTTTGGAAATAAATTTAAAAGATCCTGGTAGGTGTGAATGCCAAGTTCTTTCCGCAGTAGATCGGCGCGGTTTGGGCCTACCCCTTTTAGATAATCTATGGGTGTTTGCAAAATATTGGCGTTCATGCAAACGAAGATATTAAAATCAGGTTTTTTAGGCTGAATTTCGCTTAAAAATTAAACCTGAAATTTTCAGCGATTAAATTTATCCAGTTTTTGTAATTTGTGCCCTGTAGTTTTTTAGTATGAAATATTCATTTATCGCCCTCCTTTTTTGCTGTAGCTGGAACTTTTATAGCCAGGCTCCCATTGCAGATTCCCTTAATCAAGTTGAAAACATAGATTTTATAAAAGCTGATGCAGATGTCTTTGTAAATACTGTTAGCGAGGAGATTACGGGGGAGATAACTTATAGTTTTAATGTTTTAAAAAGCATCGATTCCTTTTATGTTGATGCGCGTAATATGAATTTTGATGAGGTTTTGCTGAACGGGGAACAAAAAAACTTCAGGAATTCCGGGGGAAGTATTTGGATAGAAAATGAAATAAATCCATCAGAAAATAATTCTCTTCAACTTAAATATTCTGTAAGACCAAAAGAAGCGGTTTATTTTATTAACTGGAATATTGCCGATTCTATAAAGGCACAAAAACAAATATGGACGCAGGGACAGGGGAAATACACGTCTAATTGGTTGCCTTCTTTTGATGATCAGCGGGAAAAAGTAGAATTTGATATCACGTATCATTTTCCGAATGATTTAAAAGTGATGGCCAACGGAAAACTTTCTGGTACATCGGTTAGTGATTCTTTAAAAAGTTGGAGTTTTGATATGCAGCAGCCTATGAGCAGTTATTTACTGGCTTTTGCAGCGGCAAATTATGTTGTGGAAGAAAGGGAATCTGCTTCAGGGGTTTCTTTACAGTTTTATATGCCGGTTTCAGAAAAGAAAAATATGGAACCGACTTATAGGCACAGTAAAGGAATTTTTGATTTTCTCGAAACCGAAATTGGGGTAGCATACCCCTGGCAAAATTACAAGCAGGCACCGGTACGCGATTTTCTTTATTCTGGAATGGAAAATACTACGGCTACTATTTTTGACCACGCTTTTATTACAGATTCGATAGGTTTTATAGACCGAAATTATGTGAGTGTAAATGCCCACGAACTGGCGCACCAATGGTTTGGAAATTTAGTGACTGCAGAAACTAATAACGATCACTGGCTACACGAAGGATTTTCTACTTATTACGCGCTGCTGGCCGAACGTGAAATCTTTGGAGATGATTACTATTACTGGCAACTTTACGAATCTGGTGAAAAACTTAAAGAATTAAGTGATAGCGGAAGAGGTGAGCCAGTGACCAAAGCAGGCGCAACATCGTTAACCTATTATCAAAAAGGGGCCTGGGTTTTGCATATTTTGCGTGAACGAGTGGGAGATGAGGCTTTTAAGAAAGCGGTAAAAAATTATTTAGAACGTTACAAATTCAAAACTGCTACCACAGAAAATTTTATTGCTGAGGTTGAAGCCGCTGCCAATGTTAGCTTATCTGACTTTATGGCGAAATGGTTAAACCAAACCGCTTTTCAGGGTTTTGCGGCTTTAAACTCTTTAAAGAATTCAGAATTTATTCAAAATCATTTAAATGTACTGGCGCTTCGCGAAACAGCTTTAGAGAAAAAGGAAGAAGTTTTAAGTGCAGAACTGAATTTCCCGGTAAATGATTATACGGGGCAGGAAGTGGTTTATCAATTAGAAGGTGAAACTTCAGCTTCAGCTATAAATCTCTACAAAAAAGCATTTGAAACCAACAATATTTATGTGCGCCAGGCTATCGCAACAAGTATGGAGAGAATTCCGCAGGAATTAAAATCAGATTTTAAATCTTTGCTTAACGATGAATCTTATATTACAAAAGAAGCTGCATTACTTAAATTATGGATGAATTTTCCCCAGGAAGTTTCTACTTATTTAGATAAAACAAAGGGAATTGAAGGATTTACCAATAAAAATGTACGTATGCTTTGGCTTACTTTAAACCTGGTAACTCCCACATACGAGCCTAAGAAACAACAGGAAACATATAACGAACTTTCGGGTTATACCGCTACTCATTTTCCCATTGAAGTAAGAGAAAATGCTTTTGGTTATTTATACCAGATAAACAGTTTCACTAATCAAAATTTGATGGACCTGATGCAGGGAACCCAGCACCCAACATACAGGTTTAGAAATTATTCCCGGCAGTTATTAAATGAGCTGCTTAAAAACGAAGAATATCGGCAAAAATTCTTAGATTTAAAAGATAGTCTTTCTCAAAAAGAGCAGGATTATTTGCAAACAAAACTCAATTAATGCGGGCATTGGTAATATCGGGAGGTGGCAGTAAAGGCGCTTTTGCCGGTGGGGTAGCCCAGTATTTAATAGAAGAATTACAACGCGATTACGATCTTTACCTGGGAACTTCTACCGGCAGTTTACTTATTTCTCATCTTGCTTTAAATAAGTGTGAAAAGATAAAAGACATTTATACTACGGTAAATCAAAGTAGTATTTTTAGCAATCGCCCTTTTCTTATAAAAAGGCGTCACGGTTACGATCAAATTAGCATAAATCACTTAAACGTACTTCTTAATTTTCTAAAAGGGAAAAAGACTTTTGGCGAAAGTAAAAACCTTAAAAAACTTATTGAAGCGACTCTAAGCAGAGAGGAATTCTTGAGTTTACAAGCTTCAACAAAAGATATTGTAGTAACTGTTTCAAATATTTCTTTAAATACCGTTGAATATAAATCTATTAAAGATTTTGAATACGAAGAGTTTTGTGAATGGATTTGGATTTCGTGTAATTACACGCCTTTTATGAGTTTAGTGTATAAAAATGGTTGCGAATATGCCGATGGTGGTTTGGGTACCATGGTGCCAATTGAAGAAGCAATAAAACGAGGCGCCACCCACATTGACGCGATTATTTTACAAACTGAAGCTACTTTTTATAATAGAATGCCCTCTAAAAATGTCTTTGGATTAATTACAAATTTGTTTCGGTTTATGTTAGATAGAATAGAGGCACAAAATATTAAAATAGGGAAATTTGCTGCTGCCAATAAAAATGTAACAATAAATTTTTACTACACGCCTACGGTATTAACTACCAATTCCCTTATTTTTGATGAAAAGCAAATGAAATCCTGGTGGAAAAGCGGTTATAAATTTGCCGAAGAAAAAAGCGAGGAAATTAATCAAATTGAACCTTAATGCGTGCACTGGTAATATCTGGCGGGGGCAGTAAAGGCGCCTTCGCAGGAGGCGTTGCTCAATATTTAATTCAGGAGGAAGGCAAGAAATACGATTTATTTCTGGGCACTTCAACCGGGAGCTTGCTTATTCCGCACCTCGCGATGGGGAATATAGATAAGGTTTACGAGATTTACACCAATGTAAATCAGCGTAAAATTTTTAGCATAAATCCTTTTGTGGTGAAGCGCAAAGAAGGTAGGGAGTATGTGACTATTAATTACTTTAATATGTTCTGGCAATTTGTGCGGAAGAAAAGAACTTTTGGAGAAAGCCAGAACCTTAGAAAACATATTAAAAAGAATTTTTCTGAAGAAGATTTTGATAAGCTTAAAAATCAGGTAGAAGATGTGATTGTTACGGTTTCTAATTTATCTAAAAACCGCGTAGAATATAAGTCGATTAACGATTTTGCTTATGAAGATTTTTGTGACTGGATCTGGATAAGTTGTAATTATATTCCGTTTATGAGCCTTGCCAATAAAGACGGATTTGAATATGCCGATGGCGGACTTGGATGTGTGGTGCCTATTAGAGAAGCTATAAAACGAGGGGCTACTGAAGTGGATGCGATTATTCTTGAAGCCGAAAATATGGAGTATAATAAGGTTTTGGGGAAAAATCCGTTTTCTTTAATGATTAACCTTTTTGGGTTTTTACTGGACCAGGTAGAATACCACGATATTGTAGAAGGAAAACTAGCCGCTTTAAACAAAAAAGTAAAACTAAATACCTATTACACGCCTACAAAACTGACTGAAAACTCATTGGTTTTCAATAAAAAGTTAATGGGAGAATGGTGGCAGCAAGGTTACGATCACGCCAAAGAGAAGCATCTGCAATTTTTGGCTACCAAACGCAAAAGTTTCTTCGGATTGTTTTAAATAAAGCGTTTTACCTCGTTTTTTAGGTAAGCGATTGCAGCTTCAGTAGGAGATTGTTTTTCGATTAAATTTTTAAGAATTATTTCTCTTAATTTATCGGCATCAGTAACTCCTTCCTGTTGGTTAGCCTTTCTAATAATACCAATAGTAGCATTTTTAGCGGTTTTAATATAATCCCAACATTCAACCGAAAGATAGATTTGTTGCGCAAGGTTGTGCTCAAATTCCTGTTCAATAGTATTTATTAATGCCCGCTCATAAGCTTCTTTATCATTAGAATTAGGCTTTACTCTAAATAAAATTTTTCCGGGTGAAATTCTTTCTAAAAATAACGTCATCCTTTCGTAAGCCTGCAACTTTAAAGGAAGCGCGGTTTTCTGGTTTTCTCTATGCAAAAGAAAACGTCTTCTGTTCTCTTCATTTTTGTTATAGGAACTAAAAAAATAAAAGGCTACTACACCAACAATTAAAGCCGGTAAAATGGCTAAAAGTATTTGAGAAAGTTCTATCTGGTTCATTCGTTTTTATTATGGGGTGCGGTTTCTTCGGTTTCAGCTTCTTTGGTTGTCACTTCTTTTTGCTTCTGAATGCCACCCAGATGTGGGCTATCCATATGCATTTGAATACCGTCGAAAGGTACTTTTTCTTTATGATATCCAAAAGTGATGGCCAGGGTTTTTGCCAGGTTCTTATCGCTTAAATTTATCTCTACATCGTCCATAGTAAATTGTGAAGGATGCTCGTAACCGCAGGCATGGGTAATCTCTAAAAGCTCTTTTCTAAACTTGGTAAAATAATAATTTACCCGCCGGGCCTTGTCTTTTACATTAATCCCCGCCTGCAACCATTTGTTTTGGGTAGCCACGCCGGTAGGGCAGGTGTTATTGTGGCAGGCCTGCGCCTGTATACATCCAATACTCATCATTGCTTCCCTGGCCACATTTATACAATCTGCGCCCAGTGCAAAGGCCATTGCGGCTTTTGCAGGAAACCCGAGTTTTCCACTTCCAATAAAGACAATTCTATCGGTAATTCCTTCATTTAAGAATATTTGGTAAACATCGGTAAATGCGTAAATCCAGGGTAGTGAAACGTGATCGGCAAAACTTGGAGGCGCAGCCCCGGTTCCGCCTTCGCCACCGTCAATAGTAATAAAATCGGGTCCTCGTTTGGTTTTTGCCATAAGAGCGGCAAGTTCTTCCCATTGATTTAACCTTCCCACGGCCGATTTAATCCCTACCGGAAGTCCGGTTGCTTCAGCGATATCTTCAATAAAATCTACCAATTCTGGAATATTGTCGAAAGCAGAATGATTTGGAGGGGACAGGATGTCCTGCCCCATAGGAACGTGCCTAATTTCAGAAATCTCTTTAGTAATTTTTGAAGCAGGCAGCACGCCGCCTTTTCCAGGTTTTGCACCCTGCGAAAGTTTAATTTCAATAGCGCGGATTTGAGGATTCTCTTTTACAAGCGCTACCATTCTATCCATAGAAAAGTTTCCATTTTCATCGCGAACTCCAAAATATCCGGTTCCAAAATGAAAAACCACATCGGCTCCTTTTTTGTGATATTGCGAAAGTCCGCCTTCCCCGGTATTGTGGTAGGCTCCGGCTTCTTTACAACCTGCGTTTAG
>NZ_CAXAVR010000100.1:0-9589 GCF_963972535.1 uncultured Salegentibacter sp. | reverse complement strand
GGGAATTCCCGGCAGGCTTTTGGTCGCACATCATAAATTAGGCAGTAATTATCTGCAGCCAAAAAAGTACAGGGCACTTGTTGAAGTACATAATCATTATCTTCATCTATTCGCAAATACTGCTCAATAAACTGTTGCGGCTTTAATTTTAAATGCTTGCTAATGCGCTCTATGTCTTTATTGGTAAATAAAGGGCCGGTAGTTTTACAGCAATTTGCACAGTCCAGGCAATTGGTTCGGGAAAATTCTTTCTCGTGCATTTCCTGCATTTGCCTATCCAAATCTTTTGGCGACTTTTTTCTAAGCTTTGCAAAAAACTTTTTATTTTCTTTATGCTTATCTTTGGCCTTTTCAGGGAGATTTTTTAGAATTTCTTCCATTAGGCAAAGATATAAAACCAAGCTACACCTCATCAATGAATCAGCAAACTTCAGTAAAAGACATTTTTGGAAAAGCTATTTCAGCTTACTATCACGAAAAGGATACTACCGATATCCAGGTACATTCCCCCGACTTTGATGATGATGTAATTCCTGTTCCTTATTTGTTCCGAAATTATGCTGAAATGCCGCCCTTAGAGCAAAAAGCGTTGCAGCTTGCAAAGGGAAAGGTTTTAGATGTAGGCAGCGGTGCAGGAAGCCATTCGCTTTATCTTCAGCAAGAAAAAAACCTTCAGGTGACTTCCATTGATACCTCTAAAGGCGCTATAGAAATTTCCCGTCTACGCGGAGTTAAAGATGCTCGAAACATTGATTTTTTCGACTTAAAAGATGAAAAATTCGACACGATTTTGATGCTAATGAATGGCAGCGGAATAATTGGCAAGCTCAACCAGCTTGACAAATTCTTTAAAAAAACCAGGGAATTGTTAAATCCGAATGGTAACGTTCTTTTAGATTCTTCAGATTTAAGCTATTTATTTGATCGTGACGAAGATGGTGGGATTTGGGTAGACTCTGAAGCTGCATATTACGGTGAACTGGAATTTAAAGTAAGTTATAAAGGGGAAAATTCTGCTTATTTCAATTGGCTCTATATAGATTTTCAAACTTTAAAATTTGCCGCTGAAACCAATAACTTTAGCTGCAAACGAATAAAAGAGGGAAAACACTACGATTATTTAGCTGAATTACAAGCTTTAAAACAATAAATTTATATTTTTACCAAAATTGCTTTTTCAATGTCTAAATACAAATACGGCCTTCTTCTTTTAATTATATTGTTTAGCTTTTCCTGTACTTCAGATTCAGGTGAAAATGATGATGATGGAGTGGTTGGAATAGATAAAACAGCCAATTTACAAGGTTTGGGAGATTCAGCTTCCCACCTTTTAAGCGATGCTGAATTCACTTCAATGAATATAGAAATTGTTTATGTAAACGGGTATGCTCCTAACCAGGCAGCTCTATCAAATTTTAAAAGTTTCCTTGAAGAACGAACTTTTAAACCCGATGGTATAAACATTAGTTTAAGAGCAGTTTCCTCATCTGGTAAAGCTCCTTTTTCTATAGAGGAAATTGTAGAAATAGAAAAAGAAACCCGTACTGTGTACAATGCGGGAGATGAAATTGCGGTGTATATTTATTTTGCTGACGGAAAAAGTGAAAAAGACGAAGAAAATAAATTCACCCTGGGTTCAGCATTTAGAAATACATCTATGGTGATTTTCGGAAAAACTATTGAAGATTTTGCGGCAAGACCTAACGCTCCAATAGAAAGTGATATTGAAGCAGCAGTTTTAAACCACGAATTTGGGCATTTATTTGGCCTGGTAGATATTGGTACCGAACCACAATCTGACCATAAAGACGATGATAACGAAGGCCATTGCAATGTTCCCGATTGCCTAATGCGCGCTTCTATAGAATTTGGAAGCGGAATTATAGATGAAATTGAAGGAGGACGTATCCCACAATTAGGAATGCACTGTATTAGAGACCTACAAGCAGCCGGGGGACGATAATTTTTTGAAGTAAGAGGTTTAAAGTACCAAGTCGCACTAATTGAAATCAGATCGGAAAAATCTATTGTTTTCTATACGTCATCCTGAACTTGTTTCAGGATCTAATATATTACAAATTAGAAGCTGAAACCAGTTCAGCTTGACGAAAACCATAATTCTTCACTTCAAACTTCTAAAACTTAATTCGCTACTTCACTTATAAATTTAATGCGATATAACCTCAGTTCTTCATCGTCATAATCGCCGTCAAATTCCTGGATGGCTTCATCTATTTTATCGGTTTCAGCTTCCAGAAAATATTCGTGAATTTCTTCCTGCTGGTCTTCATCTAAAATATCGTCTATCCAGTAATTTATATTCAACTTGGTTCCGCTGTACACAATTGCTTCCATTTCTTTGATGAATTCCTTCATCTCCATACCCTTGGCCGAAGCAATATCATCTAAAGGTAATTTGCGGTCTACATTCTGAATTATATATAATTTTAAAGCTGAATTTGCTCCGGTAGATTTTACCACCAAATCGTCTGGACGAACAATCTCATTTTCATCTACATACCGCTGAATAAGTTCTACAAACTCTTTCCCAAACTTTTTGGCTTTGTTTTCGCCTACTCCAAAAATATTGGTAAGCTCTTCAATATTTACCGGATATTTTATAGCCATATCTTCCAGCGAAGGATCCTGAAAAACTACAAAAGGAGGCACCTCGTTTTTTACTGCTACTTTTTTCCGAAGATCTTTCAGCATTTTCACCAGGGTTTTATCTACCCCAGAACCTCCTGACTGACTTGCAGTGGGAACAGCTTCAGTAGTACTATCAAAAATATGATCATCGGTCATCATAAAAGAAGTTGGATTCTCTAAGAATTCTTCTCCTTTAGGAGTAAGTTTTATTACGCCATAGGTTTCTATATCTTTCTTTAACAAACCGGCTACCAAAGCCTGCCTAATTAAAGCCATCCAGTATTTCCCATCCCTGTCTTTCCCTTTTCCAAAAAGTGGGTGAGTGTCGGTTTTATGTGATAAAATAACCGCATTAGATTTTCCTATAAGTGTTTTTACAACTTCTTTAGATTTATATAATTGCTTTGTTTCTTTTATTGTTTTTAAAAGTAATTCTACCTCTTTGCCGGCCTCGTGTTGCTTTTTAGGATACCTAACGTTATCGTCCATAGAGGCACCTTCGCCGGTTTCACTATCAAACTCTTCCCCAAAATAATGCAGAATGAACTTTCGGCGGGAAATGGAAGTTTCTGCATAGGCAACTACCTCCTGAAGTAAAGCGTGACCAATTTCCTGTTCGGCCACTGGTTTTCCGCTCATAAATTTTTCGAGCTTTTCAATATCTTTATAAGAATAGAAAGCCAAACAATGGCCTTCGCCACCATCTCTTCCTGCCCGACCGGTTTCCTGGTAATAACTTTCTATACTTTTTGGAATATCGTGGTGAATCACAAACCGAACATCGGGTTTATCTATTCCCATCCCAAAGGCAATGGTAGCCACCACAACGTCAATTTCTTCCATAAGAAACTGGTCCTGGTGTTTACTTCGGGTTTTGGCGTCCAGCCCGGCGTGGTATGGCACGGCATTAATACCATTAACCTGAAGTGTTTGCGCAAGCTCTTCAACCTTTTTTCTACTTAAACAATAGATAATCCCAGATTTCCCGCGGTTTTGTTTTATAAAACGGATAATATCTGCATTTACATTTTTGGTTTTTGGCCGTACTTCATAATATAAATTAGGACGGTTAAAACTCGCTTTAAAAGTATTTGCATCTGGAATTCCCAGGTTCTTTAGAATATCTTCCTGTACTTTGGGAGTCGCGGTAGCTGTAAGGGCAATAATTGGAATATTATCTCCTATACGTTTAATAATGCTGCGCAAGTTTCGGTATTCCGGTCTAAAATCGTGACCCCATTCACTTATACAATGCGCCTCATCTATAGCCAGAAAAGAAATCTTTTGTTGTTTTAAAAACTCAACATGATCTTCTTTGGTAAGTGATTCAGGCGCTACATAAAGCAGCTTGGTAACACCGTTAGCGATGTCTTCTTTTACCTGTTTTACTTCAGTTTTATTCAAAGAGGAATTTAGCACATGCGCAACGCCGTGCTCTGCAGAAATACTACGTATAGCATCTACCTGGTTCTTCATTAAAGCGATAAGGGGCGAAACCACAATTGCCGTTCCTTCTTCAATCAACGCAGGGAGTTGGTAACATAGGGATTTCCCTCCTCCGGTAGGCATTACCACAAACGAATTATTTTTATTCACTATACTGGTAATCACCTCTTCCTGAAGGCCTTTGAATTGACTAAACCCAAAGTACTTCTTTAGCTGTTGGTGTAAATCAATTTCCGTCAAACTCATTCAATTGTGTTACAATTTTACATACATTTGCATAACTAAAGATACATATTTCTTTAAACTCACAATCCTTAATTTTATCTAAATTTGAAACTGAAGGAAAAAATCCTTATTGCTGCAAAAGAAACCATTTCCATTGAGGCCAAAGCAATTGCAAACCTGGAAAATTTTATTGATAGTGAGTTTGCCGAAGCCGTAGAAAAAATATATAAAGCTAAAGGAAGGGTAATTGTAACCGGCATAGGAAAAAGTGCCGTAATTGCCACAAAAATAGTAGCTACACTCAATTCTACTGGCACACCTGCAATTTTTATGCATGCTGCAGACGCTATTCACGGAGACCTGGGAACCATACAAAAAGACGATGTTGTAATTTGTATTTCTAAAAGCGGAAATAGCCCTGAAATAAAAGTACTGGTACCTTATATTAAGGATTTCAACAATCTACTTATAGGAATTACTGCCGATAAAGAATCTTTTCTTGGAAGGGAATCTGACCATGTATTGAATTCTTATGTAGAAAAAGAAGCCTGCCCAAATAACCTTGCACCTACAACAAGTACAACTGCGCAAATGGTTATGGGAGATGCTTTGGCAATCTGTCTTTTAAAATTAAAAGGTTTTTCAAGAAAAGATTTTGCAAAATACCATCCCGGTGGTTCGCTTGGTAAAAAGCTTTACCTGAGAGTAAGCGATATTACGGCGCAAAATATGAAACCCCAGGTTACACCAGAAACTTCAGTTACCGATGCTATTATAGAAATTTCAGAAAAAATGCTTGGTGTAACTGCCGTAATTGAAAACAATAAAATTATTGGTATAATCACCGATGGTGATATTAGGCGAATGCTTAAAAACAATACCGAATTCAAAAATCTTACAGCTAGAGATATTATGAGTCCCGCGCCAAAAACCATAGACCAGGATTCCCTGGCGGTAGACGCTTTAGAAATGCTGGAAGAAAATAAAATATCCCAGTTACTTGCCCTGGATAACCAAACCTACGCGGGTGTAGTACATATACATAACCTAATTCGAGAAGGAATTTTATAATGAAGCAAATTGGCACCCCTGAACCAGAGATGTCCTTTTTGGACCATTTAGAAGATTTAAGATGGCATCTAATAAGATCTGTTGTCGCAATTGTTGTGGCAGGCTCTATAGCTTTTCTTTTAAAAGGATTTATCTTTGACGTCTTACTTTTTGGTCCCAGTAGAGGCGATTTTTTCTCTTATGATATTCTTTGCCGAATTTCTACTTCGCTTGGATTAGATGCCGGTTTCTGTTTTGACGAGATGCCGTTTAGAATTCAAAGTAGAACCATGGGCGGGCAATTTTCAGCCCACGTCTGGACCTCTATAACTGCAGGGTTTATTATTGCTTTTCCCTATGTAATATACCAGTTTTGGTTATTTGTGGCCCCGGCAATGCATGATAATGAACGCAAACACGCCAAAGGATTTATATTTATTACTTCCCTGTTATTTTTTATAGGAGTAATTTTTGGTTACTATGTGGTTACGCCATTATCCATAAATTTCCTGGGAAAATATCAGGTAAGTGAAACGGTTTTCAACGATTTTGATTTGGGTAGTTATATAGGCTTGGTTAGAGCTTCAGTACTAGCCAGCGGACTTATTTTTGAACTCCCCATTGTTATTTATTTCCTTACGCGGGTTGGAGTGGTAACGCCACAATTCCTAAAAAAATACCGAAAATATGCTTTGGTAATTGTACTAATTCTTTCAGCGATTATTACCCCTCCCGATATTGTTAGCCAGATAATTGTGGCTATTCCGGTATTGATACTTTATGAAGTAAGTATTATTATTTCAAAAGTAATCTACAAACAAGAACAAAGAAAATTTAATAAAAAATAGCTATGATTAATAAAGTTGACGAATTCAATGCTTACCGTCAGCAGATGAATGATAAAATTCTTGGTGAGAACAATAAAGTACTCAAAAGGATTTTTAATTTAGATACCAACGCTTTTACAGAAGGCGCGGTAGATAAAAAAACAAAAGAATTATTAGGCCTTGTTGCCTCATTAGTTTTACGTTGCGACGATTGTGTAAAATACCACTTAGAATCCAGTTACAAAGAAGGTTTATCCCGAGAGCAGGTTATGGAAACCCTGAGTATTGGAACTTTAATTGGAGGTACAATTGTAATCCCTCATCTGCGTCGTGCCCACGAATACTGGGAAGCCTTAGAAGAATCTAAAGAATAACAGGCTGGCATAAAAAATGTAACTTAGCTCTAAAATGCTATTTGAATGAAATTACGCGCCGAGAATTTAGTTAAAGCCTACAAAGGAAAAGAAGTTGTAAAAGGAATCTCGCTGGAAGTGAACCAGGGAGAAATAGTTGGATTATTGGGGCCAAACGGTGCCGGTAAAACAACTTCTTTTTATATGATTGTGGGTCTTATAAAGCCAAATTCCGGAAAAATTGTTTTAGACCAGGTTAATATCACTAAATATCCAATGTACAAAAGAGCACAGCACGGAATTGGATATTTAGCCCAGGAAGCTTCGGTTTTCAGAAAACTTAGTATTGAAGACAATATTATGAGTGTACTGGAACTCACCGATCTTTCTAAAGAAGAGCGTCACCATAAAATGGAAACCCTAATTGAAGAATTCGGTTTAGGCCATATTAGAAAAAACCGTGGAGACCTTTTAAGTGGTGGAGAGCGCCGCCGTACCGAAATTGCCCGTGCCCTCGCAACCGATCCTAACTTTATTCTTCTTGACGAACCTTTTGCCGGTGTAGATCCCGTTGCTGTAGAAGATATTCAGCGAATTGTTGCGCAATTAAAAGATAAAAATATCGGAATTCTTATTACCGATCATAACGTGCAGGAAACCCTGGCGATTACCGATAGAACTTACCTAATGTTTGAAGGAAGTATCCTGAAACACGGCCAACCCGAAGAACTCGCCGAAGACGAAATGGTGAGAAAAGTTTACCTGGGACAGAATTTTGAGCTTAGAAAAAAGAAGTTGTTTAAGTAATTAACTACAAAAGAACGTCATGCTGAACTCGTTTCAGCATTTAATACGTAACAATTTAGACCTCCGAATAAATTGCGGAGCAGGCTCTGAAACCATCCCGAAGCTTCGGAAGAGAACGTCATGCTGAACTCGTTTCAGCATCTAACATGAAATAACCTAGACCCTGAAACAGGTTCAGGGTGACGATACAATTTGGTTTAAGAATAAATTATAAAAAGTATACCTACATTAAAAACTTTTATCATACCTCCTCCTTCTTCGGAAAAACCACCGATAAAATCACATAACTCAAAATAATTAAGGGTACGGCTACAAACTGGAAGACCAGGATAAGCACCAGACATAAAAGCAGGAAGAAGTATCGTACTTTATTATCAGCAAAACCCCAGTTTTTAAATTTAAGGGCAAAAAGTTTTATTTCGGCATTTAAGAGATAACAACTAAGAAGCGTAATAGCTATTAAAAACCATTCATTTAAAATTAAACCGGTTAAAAAGCTATCGGGTTGATAAGTTAAAATAAGCGGAAAACTTAAAACCAGTAGTGCATTTGCCGGAGTGGGAACGCCAATAAATGAATCGGTTTGTCTATCATCTACATTAAATTTTGCTAACCTATAAGCCGAGGCTAAAGAAATAATCAATCCAGTTAAAGCAAGCGTATTAAAGTTCCAATCCCACCAACCGGGATTCACTTCCCAACCCGTGTTTTCTACGCCCGAATTTCCCGGCAAGGCGTTATCCAGTAATTGATACATCACAATTCCCGGTACTACTCCACTGGTAACAACATCGGCTAAAGAATCGAGTTGCAACCCAATTTCACTGGAAACTTTTAAGCTTCTGGCTGCAAGCCCATCAAAAAAATCGAAGAAAATTCCGCCAGCTACAAAAATAGCGGCCATAATGAGACTTCCCTGTACAGCGAAAATAACCGCGATGGTTCCGCAGAGAAGATTTAAAAGCGTAATTAAATTCGGGATATGTCTTTTTATACTCATAGATTGGTTTTCTAAAATACTAAACTAAGCAATTGCCGCCTGTTTCTACAAGTTTTTTAATTTCAGAAAGAACAATTACAAAAGCTTTAACTTCAAAGAAGCTACCGAATTCTCTTTAAAAAAGAATAGTTTGTTATTTTTGAAAAGAATTTCCTAAGTATGAAAAACCTTCTTTATGCAATTTCAAGCGGACTTTTATTACCATTTGCGTGGCCAACTTATGGCTTTCCTTTGCTTTTATTTGTTGCGTTTGTACCGCTACTATATGCAGAATTTAAAGTAAGAAATTCTAAAAAGAAATATATTAAATGGAGGGTGCTTGGCCTGGCTTATTTAAGCTTTTTCCTCTGGAATCTCATCACAACATACTGGCTCTATTTTTCTACCGCATTTGGCGGTGCCTTTGCAGTTTTGGTCAATTCTCTACTAATGGCACTGGTATTTTTGCTCTATCATATAGTAGCAAAACGTACCGGATTTAGCGCTGCATCAGCCTTTTTGGTTAGTATTTGGATGGTTTTCGAAAAACTGCATCTCGCCTGGGAATTTTCCTGGCCCTGGTTAAACCTGGGAAATGCTTTTTCTGAGTTTCAAAACTGGGTGCAGTGGTATGAATATACAGGAACCTTTGGCGGCACACTTTGGGTTTGGTTGGCCAATATCGCTTGCTTTAAAGCGGTATTACTCTACAAGGAATTCAAGGATAAAGATTTTATTTACCGCGGAATCTTTAAAATAGGGTTACTGATTTTAATCCCCATTGGTGTTTCCTATTTACTATTAAACCAGGTTGAAGAAAAAGGAGAAACGATGGAAGTGGTTATCCTGCAGCCAAATATTAATCCGTATACCGAAAAATACAATACCACCGATACACGGATTGGCGAGTTACTACTGAAGCTCAGTGAAGAAAAAGTGAGTGAGAAAACTAAACTTATTTTAGCTCCAGAAACCGTTTTTGCCGATGGAACCTTGCTGCCAAATTTTGAACAATCTGAAGCAGCTTTTTTCTCCAGACAACTTATAAATAAATATCCTCAAACTAATTTTCTTAGTGGGATTTCTTTTTATGAAAGGTTCAGTGATCCGGCAAAAGTTAGGGAACAAAGCAATCAATTAGGGCCAAACGTCTGGTATGATGATTATAATTCGGCTTTTTTAATGAATACGGAAGATATTCCGCAGCTTTATCATAAATCTAAACTCGTAGTTGGCGTAGAGAACTTTCCTTA
>NZ_CAXAVR010000099.1:0-9620 GCF_963972535.1 uncultured Salegentibacter sp. | reverse complement strand
GAAAACCGCTACGATGAAAAGAAGTACAATTTTACTAATTGTAGGCTTTGTTTTATTATGGAACTCCGGATTTATAGGAGCTGAATATGGACTTCCTTATACCGGGCCTTTTACTTTAATCTTCCTAAGATATCTCGCAGTAACCGTATTATTATTGCTTTACCTTCTTTTCAGAAATAGATTGAAATGGGTAGGTTTTAAAGCGGTGTCCCTCAATATGCTTATTGGTTTCCTGGCGCATGGGGTATGGCTAACCTGCGTTTTACTTGCGCTTGCAGAAGAAGTGCCGGCGGGGATTGTAGCCCTCATCGTCACGTTGCAGCCATTAGCCACCGGTGCACTTTCTGGCTATGTTACTAATGAAAAAACCAATAATTACCAATGGTGGGGATTAATATTAGGTTTTTTAGGTGTCGTATTAACCGTAGCTTTTAGAATAGATTTTAGCAATTCAAGTTCAATTTTTGGATATCTAATTCCTTTAGGATCGGTTATAGGAATCACTATTGCTACATTAATTCAGCGTAAAATGGAGATAAATGATAAGAACGAGAAACTACCACTAGACCAAACTCTTTTCTATCAAAGTCTGGCCACTATGCTGGCTTTAGCTATCCCTTCAATTTTTGTAGAAAAATTAGCTGTAGAATGGGTTTCTGAATTTACTTTTGCTATGATATGGCTCATTCTGGCTGTTTCCCTCGGTGCCTATATTCTTATGTGGCGATTAATTGAACGTCTTGACGCCACCCGGGTAGCGAGTTTATTTTATCTGGGCCCACCGGTGACCATGCTAATGGCCTGGGTAGCTTTTGGTGACACCATTAAGATTATGGATATCGTTGGGTTAAGCGTAGTATTTTTGGGTGTAATATTAACTTCCCGGTCAAACTAAAGTTTCACCAGTTCATACAACTGATTCTCTCTTTATAAAATTGCTGAATAATTAAAATTCTCTTTCGGCTAAAACACCACTCCGATCTATTTTTTTAACTAAGAACCTTCTTTTTTCACTCATTAAATCTGCAAAATAATTATTGCTTTTACCATTCTTTTTAACTGAAAAATAATAAAGTGTGTATTTAACAATTATTTTATACTTTTATAAAAACTAAACACTTATGCATAGAAAATACTCAGTTCAGAATTGGTTACTCATTATTTTTTGCAGCTTATGTACCGGCCAAATATTTGCTCAACTTGAGCTTAACGAAAAAGAATATTTTGAAACGCGGGGGCTCAATGTCCTTGTTTTTAGTAACGAGTATAACGGATTCTTTTTTGATGAGAAAAACGCAGGAATTGAACTAATTCATCACGGGATGAGAAGCAGTACCGGAGGTGCTGTAAGACTACAAAATACCCCCGAACAATGGGATCTCGTACCTTCACTTTTAGAACGAAAGGTAGATCGTAGTACCAATACCGTAGAAGTAACTACCAGGTATGAGCAATTAGAATTTACATCAAAAATCATTGTTAAACCCGAAGGAAAAAGAATAAATATTTCTGTTTATCTGGATGAACCTCTTCCTGAAAACCTGGAAGGAAAAGCAGGATTTAATTTAGAATTTCTCCCAGCTGCTTATTTTGAAAAATCCTACCTGGTAAATGGTAATCCCGGTATTTTTCCCCTTTACCCATCAGGTAATACTAAGATTAAACCCATTAGTGAAAAAGTACCGCAGTTTGCCGGGCATTCTACCCTGGACACCCGTGGGGAAGAAGAATTTATAGTACCCCAACCCCTTGCCAGTGGTAACACCATTATTCTGGCACCCGAAGATCCTTATCACCACGTAGAAATTACTTCAGAAACCGAAATTTCATTATTTGATGGAAGAAGCCTGGCTCAAAACGGCTGGTTTGTTACCCGCAGTATACTACCGGCAAATAAGACCGGAAAGGTGTTAGAATGGCATTTAGAAGCCAACACGGTATCCAACTGGTTACGCGATCCAAATATTGGCTTCTCCCAGGTAGGTTACCATCCAAGCCAGGAAAAGGTTGCCATTATAGAACTGGACGAAAATGATAATCAACTGCAAACTGCTTCCTTATACCAGGTAACTTCTGAGGGAAAAACAATCGAAAAATTTAGTAAAAAAGTGGCCGAATGGGGAAAACATTTTAGGTATAATTATGCTGAATTTGATTTTTCTGATATCACGGAAACTGGGATTTATTATATTAAATATGGAGATCAAACAACAAATACATTTCCTATTAGTGAGCAGGTTTATGAAACGGCCTGGCATCCAACCCTGGATGTGTTTTTCCCCGTGCAAATGGACCATATGAAGGTGAATGAAGCCTATAGAACATGGCACGGCAGACCATTTATGGATGATGCTATACAAGCCCCGCTGGATCAGGAACATTTTGATGGCTACAGTATGGGCTCTTCTACCGATACTAAATTTGAACCCTATGAACATATTCCAGGCCTGGATGTAGGCGGATGGTTTGATGCAGGAGATTACGACATCCAAACCGGCACACATTGTCTCACAATTACAGATCTTGTGGCATCCTGGGAAGAATTTGGGCTGGAGCGCGATCAAACCCATATTAATCAGGAAAATCGTTATGTAGATATTCATCGGCCTGATGGAAAAATAGATATCCTGCAGCAAATTGAACATGGCACCCTAAATCTTGTGGCTCAAATTAATAATATAGGGCATCCGGTACGTGGAATAGTGGTTCCTAACCTGCATCAGTACCATCATCTTGGAGATGCCTCTACAGAAACTGACCACCTACCTTATAACCCAGAGTTGAAGCCGTTTGAGAGCGACGGATTGTCCAGTGGAACATTGGATGATAGATGGGTTTTTACAGAGCGTTCTCCTTATCTGGATTACCGCACCGCCGGTGCATTAGCTGCAGCAAGCCGGGCTTTAAAAGATTACAATTCTTCTTTATCTAAAGAATGCATTGAATTAGCAAAGAAACTATGGGAGGAAAATGAAAATATGCCCCCACAGGAAGCCTCTTCCGGCTATTTTGCACGTTTTCTGAAGCTTAGTGAAATGAATGCTTCCATGCAGCTTTACGTAAGTACTAAAGAGGAAAAATATGCCAAAGCTTTTGAAGAAAAAATCTGGAAAGCGATGGATGAAAGTCTGGACAGAACCATAGATATTACGTTACACGCCGCGCCTCATATGGATGAGAAATTCAATAAAAAACTGAAAACTTATGTTCAAAAATATGTTGATGAAATTGACCAGTTAGAAAAGGACAATCCTTACGGGGTACCTATGTTTCGCAGACCGGGTTGGGGTGGAAATCACGGCATTATTGATTTTGCCATCGCAAATTACAGGGCGCATAAATTATATCCAGCCCTGGTAGACAAAGAACATGTATTTAAGGGATTACATTATATTTTTGGAAGACATCCGCATTCTAATCTCTCTTTTGTTTCGGGAGTGGGGACAAAAACTAAAAAAGTTGCCTACGGTAGTAACCGGGCAGATTTCAGCTTTATTGCGGGAGGAATTGTACCGGGCATTTTATTGATGAATCCTGATTTTCCCGAGAATAAAGAAAACTGGCCTTTTTTCTGGGGCGAAAATGAATATATAGTAGATATTGGCGCAAGCTATATTTTTCTTGTTAATGCAACAAATGAACTCCTGAACGAAAAATAAGTTACTGCTACAAAAAGGAGGCTGTTAGTTAAAGCGAAACGGCCTCCTCTTTTTACTCTTATTATTCAAATGAATATTTAGCTAATTATAATTCTGAATATAAACGCTTTAATGGCTTTTCTTCCGTTTTTTACTTAATTTCAAAAAAAGAATAGCTTTTCGATTAAAATAAAGATCAGAAATTAAGAATTACCAACTAACCTATAAATCTTACTCTATAGTTTATAGCCAAACTTCAACAATATGAAATCACTATTACTTTCCTTTCTAATTTGTTTTTCAATAACAACAATTTTTGCCCAAAACCAGGGAGACAGTTTAAGAATTAATGAGCAGGAATATCTTGAAATGCGCGGTCTTAACGTGATGCTTGCGCACGATTTTTATCCGGAAAGCCATCAGGGCGGTGTAGGAATTATTCAAAATGGAATTAGAGTTGCCACCAACGGAGATTTACGCCTTGAACCCACTCCCGGGCAATGGCAACCGGTACCTAAAGTTGGGGAACGAGTTGTGGATAGGGAAAATAATAATATTAGTGTAAAAATGGCTTATCCCGATGAAGCCAAAAACCGAACAGGCTTTAATCCTATTGAATATCCCGATTTGGAATTTTCTTATAACCTGAAAATAATTCCGCAGGGAAAATCTTTTAAAATCGTGGTAGACCTGGATGAAGCTTTGCCTGAAGAATGGATTGGAAAAGTGGGAATGAATATCGAATTCTTCCCCGGTTACCTTTTCGGAAAATCCTATTATATGGATAATGAATTTGGTCTTTTTAACCGCCAGGCAAATGGCCCGGGATCTTATGATGATGACGATGAATATCAAATAAAGCCTATGGCTGCGGGAAAAGAATTGGTAATTGCCCCCGGGACGCCCAGGCAAACTTTAAAAATTGAAAACTTAAAAGAAAATAATTTAGAGTTAATAGATGGCCGTGCACAGCATAGTAATGGCTGGTTTGTGGTTAGGTCACTAGTACCTTCAGGAGCCACCAAAAATGCTATTGAATGGCTTATTACTCCAAACACCCTGAAAGATTATACATACGATCCCGTAGTTCAAATTTCCCAGGTTGGTTATCATCCCGCTCAGGAAAAAATTGCCGTGATAGAAACCGATAAAAATGATACTAACCTGAACGAGGCAAAATTATTACGAATAAATAATGAAGGTGGTTTTACCGAAGTTCTTTCAGAAAATCCTTCAGATTGGGGGGAATTCCTCAGGTATAAATATTATCAACTGGATTTTACCAAAATCGAAGAACCCGGAATGTATGTTGTAAAATACGGCGATTATACTACAGAAGCTTTTAAAATTAGCAAAGATGTTTATCAACGTGAGGTTTGGCAACCCACTTTAGAATATTTCTTACCGGTGCAAATGTGCCATATGTTGGTAAACGATAGATATAAAATATGGCATGGCCGTTGTCATTTAGACGATGCGAGAATGGCGCCGGTAGATACCAATCATTTTGATGGATACCTGCAAGGCCCTGAAACCCTTACCAATTTTGAACCTGGCGAACACGTACCGGGGCTAGATGCCGGTGGTTGGCACGATGCCGGAGATTACGATCTTAGAATAGAATCCCAGGCTTCTACCATCCACGGACTTTCGCATATTTATGAGATTTTTCAGGAAGATTATGATAATACCACCATAAACCAGGAAACCAAAACCGTAGATATTTTGCAACCCGACGGTAAGCCCGATTTTCTTCAGCAAATAGAACACGGCACCATACATATTGTAAATGGCTATAAATCTTTGGGCCGGTTTTATCGCGGGGTGATTGTGCCTACTTTAAATCAATATGTTTTGTTGGGCGACCCGGTAAACCATTCTGATGGTGAGATTTATAAAGAAACCAGTACTTCAAAAGAAATTCCGTTAGGCCAGGAAGGTGCGCCAGATGATCGCTGGGTGTTTACCGAAGAAAATCCGCGTAGGGAATTACAAAGTGCATCGGCCCTGGCTGCCACTTACAGGTCTCTAAAAGATTTTAATCCTGACCTGGCTGAAGATGCCCTGGAAATCGCAAAACAAACCTGGGAAACTACCTCTACAGATAATCCCGTGCACAAACTCAGCTTAAGTGTAGAACTTTTTAGAAGTACTTCTGACGCGAAATATGAAGATTTCATAAAAGAAAATACTAAAATTTTTGCTGAAAATATTGCGCAAACCGGCTGGGTTCTCGCACCCGTTTTTGATGAAATTCAGGATGAAAATTTCAGAAATAAAATAAAAGCTTCTGTAGAAGATTATTACCAGGAAGTAGAAAAATTAGGAGCACAAACTCCCTACGGAATGCCTTATGAACCCGATATTTGGGGTGCAGGATGGGGAATTCAGAATTTTGGGATGAAACAGTATTTTTTACATACCGCTTTTCCTGAAATCTTTCCGAAGAAATATATGCTAAACGCGCTCAATTTTGTTTTAGGGACACATCCGGGTGTAAATACATCTTCTTTTGCATCAGGGGTTGGTTCTCGCTCCTTAACCCAGGCTTATGGAATGAACCGGGGCGATTTTTCTTTTACTCCCGGCGGAATTGGTTCGGGAACGGCATTAATTCGTCCCGATTTTCCTGAATTGCTGGAATGGCCTTTTCTTTGGCAACAAACCGAATATGTTTTAGGCGGTGGTACAACAGATTACCTATTTTTAGTACTGGCAGCCGATAAATTATTAAACGAATAATTGAAGACCCCACGGTAAAAAGCTTAGAATATTCAAATCTCAATTATCTAATAAATTACCTTTAAAGTGGTATTTTATAAATTATTTTCTGTCTCTATCTTAGCCTTGTCAAATTACTAATTGTAATAGCAGATTAGTTCAAAGAAGATTTGGTAGGGCTAACTTCTTAAATGTTTGATTTGGGGATTAACATTTATGAGTATCTAATTGCTAATACCATTAAAAAGTATTTGACGCAAAAACCTTCAGGATTTCCCTGGAGGTTTTTTCATTTTTATAATTTTCTACCACGAAACTTGAAAAGACTAAGGTAAATAAGGAAAATTCCTATATTTAATGTGATTAAACAATCGCACTTTATGCAAAAGGATTTCGAAAAAATCTCAGCTTACTGGCAGGAAATGTATTCCCGCCAGGTAAAAGAGTATCGGCCGTTTGAAATCTCTGAAGAATTTAAAAGGTTTGCCACTATTTTCGCTCCGGGAGACTCCTATTTATATATTGTAAACCTTCATAATTTTGGATTGGAATATGTTTCTAATTCGGTAGAACGTTTTGTAAATAAAAAGGCCGGAGAAATTACGCTACAGGATTTATTACAAACCGTGATCCCCGAAGAAATTGAAATCATAAGCCTTAAGAGCAAAGTCATCAATAATTTTTATACCGAATTTCTTGATAAAGAAGATGTATTAAACTATAAAAATATGTTTTCTTATAGAATGAAAAATGCCGGCGAGCAAACACGAACTATGTTGTACCAGGCATTTCCATTAAGTGTGTTAGAAAATGGAACCCCAGAACATGTATTGTGCATTCAAACCGATGTTTCCCACCTTAAAGTGACCAGTACCAATACAGTTTCATTTATTCATATAAACGGCGGAAAATCTTATTATAATATAGATATTTCTAAAGGTACATTTGAACCCGGCGAAAGTGCAGATGCCAGTTTTTCAGAATTTCTCACCGAAAAAGAAAAAACCATTGTTTGTAAACTATCCAGAGGCTTAAATGCTGAACAAATAGCCAAAGAAATGAACCTCTCTCCGCACACCATTAAAACGCATAGAAGAAACGTACTACAAAAAAGCGGTTGCAGAAATACTACTGAACTTGTTGCCAAATGTCTTACTACCGGAATAATTTCCCCGGTATTGAGTTGAAAACAGTTTTACACGGTTTATTTTTATATCAATAAAGTTCTCACAAACAGTTATTTAGTCTTATATTTATAAGGATATCTCAATATTACGATCCTTGATTCTGGAGAAAAAATTATTTTTAGCGCTTTTCTTTTTAGTGCTTTTTAGTCCATCAATTTATGGGCAAATCTTCGATTTTAGTAAACCCGATCCATATAAAAAGGTTTTTGTAGAAACCGATGATTTTGGCCTTTCTTACTTGAAAGAGCTGGAAGAATCTTTGGAGGAAATTGAATCAGATACTCTTAAGCTTGAAGTTTTAAACGATCTGGCTTATTACTGGCATACCAGGAACCTCAGCACTGCACTGGAGTTTACCGAAAAAGGATTGGCACTTACTTTAGAAAAAAATAATTCGCTTTGGAATGGAAGATTCCAAATTACCCAGGCTGCTATTCTATTGCGCCAGGAAAAACTAGATGAAGCGGAGACAATCCTCAAAGAAGCTGAAGCAAAAGTAACCGAAAGTGACCTTGCATTTCTTAATACACAATTAGGCTATGTTTACGAACGCCGTGGACAATTAGGAAGAGCTGCCGATTTTGCCCTCGAAACTTTGCGCCTGGGAGAAAAATTAAATAATAATAAAGCACTTGGAATTGCTTACAGCGATTTAAGCAACTTGTTTTGGAAGCAGGAAAAATATGAGGAAGGTTTGGAGTATGGACTGAAATCACTTTCCTTTTTTGAGGAAAGAAATGTAGTAAATCTTGACTATGATTTTACGCTTTACGTGGTTGGAAATAATTATTTAAAACTTAAACAATACAACAAAGCAATGGAGTACTATACACGTTCTATTGAAATTGGTGAACGTTATGGTTTTTATAATAATCTAAGCGATGTATACATTTCCCTTGTAGATCTTTATGCATTTTTGAATGAATTTGAAAGCGCTGAAAAAGCCGGTGAAAATGCCATAAAGTACGCCTATCTTCTAGATAATGCGTTTATGCTAATGCGTTCTTACCTTTCGGTTGGAGAGTTACAAATTCAGAACCAAAATTATCCTGCCGCAATAACTAATATCAAAAAATCTATCGAGGTGGCTACACCAAGCTTTGGAGATGGTTTCTTCTTAAGCAAAGCTTATAACAGCCTTGGGGAAGCTTATGCGAAAAATGAACAGTATCAGGAAGCGTATAAAGCATTTTCTGAATATGATTCCCTTAATAAAATTGTATTCACCGCAGAAGCAGATCAACGTATCTCTCAGTTAGAAACCGAATTTAATGTGGCTCAAAAGGAAAATACTATTCAACTTCAGGAAACAAGATTATTACAACAGCAAACGAGTCAAAATCTTATTAGTCTCATTGCCGGCTTATTGTTCCTAATTTTATTGGTTTTATTTGTTAGTTTTAGCAATAATCGAAAGAAAAATAAACTATTAAGAAAACAGAATAAGGAGAAAGAATTCTTATTAAAAGAAATTCATCACCGGGTAAAAAACAATCTTGAAGTGGTTTCCAGCCTTTTGGCTTTACAAACAGCACAAATTAAAGATCCTAATGTTGTGAGTGCGATGAAGGAGAGCCAGAACAGGGTATATTCTATGAGTATAATTCATCAGCGTTTATACCAGAATGATCATCTTTCTTCTATAGAAATGAAAGATTATTTCTTAAATCTTGGCAATCATATCCTGGATTCCTTTGGGGAAGAAGAACGTATTAAGATCAACTATAAAATGCCTGAATTGCATCTAGATGTAGACACTGCGGTTCCTTTGGGATTAATAGTAAACGAACTATTAACAAACAGCCTCAAATATGCTTTTCCGAATAAGCAAGCGGGGGAGATTACTATAGATTTAGATAAAAAATCGGCTAACGAGTTGCAGCTGCTGGTAAAAGATAATGGTATTGGGCAAACCGAAGGTGAACCCGTTAAAGGAACCGGATTCGGAAAAACACTCATCGATTTGCTTACCCGACAATTAGATGGGACAATGCAGGTAATTTATACCTCTGGCACTCAATATTTATTCAATTTTAAATCTCACAGGTTTCCTTGATTTGAGATAGAACAAGGT
>NZ_CAXAVR010000098.1:0-9738 GCF_963972535.1 uncultured Salegentibacter sp. | reverse complement strand
ATAGACCTGAAGTGTGGTTACGGGGAAAAATTCCTGATGTTCCAGATTTACTACAGCCCGCCGCTCAAGCTTTATTACAATCTGGCGAAGAGGTGGAAAAATATATGCAGGATTTTCCAGAAGAATTGCTTTGGGAAAAGCCTGCCGGTCGTGCTTCAGTAGGATTTCATCTGCAACACTTAACCGGAGTGATAGATAGAATGCTAACCTATAATAAAGCCGAAAAATTATCGAAAAATCAGTTTCAGTATTTAAAAGATGAAGGAAAACCAAATAACGATATTTCTGTGGAATTTCTTGTTCAGAAATTTCAGGAAAAAGTAAATGAAGCGATTGATTTTCTTAAAAAAACACCTGAAAATATTTTAACCGAATATAGATCGGTAGGCAGAAAGGAACTGCCTTCAACGGTAATCGGTTTGCTTTTTCACGCGGCAGAGCATAGTCAGCGACACGTTGGGCAACTTTTAGTAACGGTGAGTTTTTTAATGGAGAACAGGGAAATTTAAAAAGGTAAATTACTTAGATCTACATTACCTCCCGAAATGATAATTCCCACCCTTTTTCCGTGAAATTTTTCTTTTTCCCGTAAAACTGCCGCAAATGCTACGGCGGCAGAGGGTTCAACTACAATCTTCATTCGTTCCCAAATGAGTTTCATAGCCGTAATGATATCATCTTCTTCAACTCGTATAATTTCAGAAACAAACTTTTGAATTATAGGGAAATTCTTATCTCCAAGCTGGGTTTTTAATCCATCAGCAATTGTATTGGTGCTGGAATTGGTTTCGATTTTCCCGGATTTCAGAGATCGATAAGCATCGTCAACTTCAAATGGCTCGGCACCAATGGTTTTACATTTTTCAGCATAAAAATCTACGGCCAGCGCGGTTCCGGCTATAAGTCCACCGCCACCAACGGATGTAATAATTATATCCAGATCAGGAAAATCTTCAAGGAGTTCTTTTGCCGCGGTTCCCTGGCCATAAATTACATTTAGGTCATTTGAAGGATGCAGAAAAGTGGCACCGGTTTCTTTTTGAATCTTTTCGGCCGCAGTTTTGCGAGCTTTTATGTTGGGCTCACACTCGGTAATTTGTCCGCCGTAAGTTTTTACCGCATCTTTTTTAACCTGTGGAGCCGAAGATGGCATCACGATATAAGCCGGGATTCCCAAATTTTTAGCCGATAACGAAACTGCCTGCGCAAAGTTACCGGACGAATGTGTTACCACGCCTTTCGCTCTTTCTTTTTCGCTTAAAGCCAGGATTGCAGCAGTTGCACCTCGCATTTTAAAAGCACCCATTTTCTGAAAATTCTCACACTTAAAGAAAATTTCAGTTTCGGCTAATTTGTTTAATAAATCTGAAGTTAGTACCGGGGTGCGGTGTAGGTATGGTGAAATTTCTAAATGTAGTTTGGTAAAATCTTCTTTACTGATCATTGTGAGTTATTTCAATCAATAAAATTAAAAGAAATTAATTCAGTAAAAAAGTATAATCCAGCTGAGTAATCTATCCTGAAGTGATTTAATAAAAAAATTAGTGCTTAATTTCAGAAATAAGATTTTGATTTATAGGAAATTATTTTTCTTCTTCAATAGGAATGGAAAGCACCGGGATTTCGGCATTTTTAAACAATTCTACCGACACACTTTCAGCAAAAAGATTATAGAAGAAACTGTGTTTGTGAGTACCTACAATTAAAATATCGGCTTTAAGCTTTTTGGCTTCTTGCAATACGGTTTCAACAGTAGAGCCCTGAATTAAAAGCGCATCAGATTCTATATTTTTATCAATAAACATATCGCGAATTTGCTGTAATTCTTTGTGCTCGTCTCTTAATTCATCGGCTCGCATATCTCTAATATATTGCGGGCCGGCATCAAAACCGGCAAAATCGGGATCTGGGGCGGCTACGTGAACCACCCAGATCTTAGCCCCGAATTTTTCTGCTATACTTTCAGCGTATGCCATAAGTTCTCCAACGGCATCATTAAAATCTACTGCAACCAAAATGTTTTTGAAAGTTTTCATACGCTGATATTTTAATTAATAACCTCTATCTCGTTCTACCACGTTCTTAAGTTCTTCTTCATCCTGCAATCTTTCATAATTCTCAATAATTTGCGGCACTACAGAGTTTGGATGAGTAACGCTGGCAATATGCGGTGTTATCCTTATTTTTGGATGTTTCCAAAATGGATGCTCGTCTCTTATTGGCTCTTCCCAAAATACATCTAATGCCGCACCAGAAAGATGGCCATCGTCTACTTTTGCCAGTAAATCCTGCTCCACTAAATGTTCACCACGGGCAACATTAATTACGTATGCGCCTTTGGGTAATTTTTCGAATAATTCTTTATTGAGTATTTTTTCGGTATCGGGAGTTAAAGGAAGCATATTTACCAGGATATCAGACTGCTCCAAAAACTCATCAAATTCATCTTCTCCGGCAAAGCTTTCTACGTTTTCAAATTCTTTTTTATGCCTGGAAAATCCTATTACCTGGAAGCCATTTTTTAATAAATTATTGGCCACGCTTTGCCCAAGGTTACCTATCCCCAAGATCCCAACTTTTACATCGTTATTGCGAGTATAAGAAACAGGTTCCCATTTTTCGTTTATTTGGCTTTCCCTGTAATGGAGTAAATTTCTTTGGTGCGCAAGAATAAGGGTAAGTACAAAGGTTCCCATATCTTGTTCCAGCCGATCGTCTACCACTTTAGTGATTTTTATATTTTCGGGAAGTTCCTGATCGCTGGTAATATGATCTACCCCGGCTCCCATAGAAGCAACGACTTTTAAATTGGGATAATTTTGAAAGATTCCACGGGGATGATTCCAGGTTAAGGCAAATTCTACCTCTTCTTTATCGTGATCTTCTGGATACACGTAAATATTTAAACCCGGATGTTGATTTTTTAAAGCTTCAACCCAAGCTTTCGGGTCTTTACCCGGACTAACAATTAATAATGACATTCTATTCTTTATTTTTGAATGGTTAATATTTAACTTACAAAAGCACTGTATCCCGTAATGGCACGGCCTACAATTAGCGAATTAATTTCTTTTGTTCCTTCGTAACTATAAATGGCTTCGGCATCGGCTACAAAACGGGCAACATCGTGTTCTAGTAGAATACCATTGCCGCCCATAACTTCGCGGGCACGGCTTACCACATCCCTGGTACGCATACTACAAAAAACCTTCGCCAAAGATGCGTGTTCATCTGTTAGTAAGTCGGCATCCTGCATTTCAGAAAGCCTAAAAACCAGTGTTTGCATTGCGGTAAGATTGGAAACCATTTCTACTAAATGATTTTGAATTAACTGGTAAGAAGCAATTGGTCTCCCAAACTGTTCTCTTTTCCTGGTGTATTTTAAAGCGCTTTCATACGCGCCCCGGGCGCAACCAACCGCCTGCCAGGCTACTCCAGCACGAGTCATTCTAAGTACTTTTGCAGTATCTTTAAAGGAATCTGCTTTTTGTAACCTGTCACTTTCGGGTATTACACAATCGGTTAAAGTTATAATGGCATTCTGCACAATTCGCAAGGCCATTTTATCTTCCATTTTTTCTGCTTTATAACCAGGATTTCCTTTTCTTACCAGGAATCCTTTAACCTGGTTGCTGTCTACATCCCGCGCCCAAATAATAATTACATCAGCAAAAGTGGCGTTCCCAATCCATTTTTTCTGTCCGTTTAAAATCCAGTTTTCACCGTCAAACTTGCATGTAGTTTCAAGTCCGCCGGCCACACCAGAGCCAACATTGGGTTCTGTTAATCCAAAGGCACCAATAGCATCTAATTTTTGCATCTTCGGAAGCCATTCCTGCTTTTGTTCTTCACTTCCGCATAGGTAGATAGATCCCATTGCCAGGCCGCTATGTACGCCGAAAAAAGTTGAAATAGAAACATCTACACGTGCAATTTCCTGTGCTATAATACCTTCCATTAAAAAAGGAAGATTTGGGCAGCCATAACCTTCGTAAGGCACACCGGTAATATTTAGTTTCTTGAATTTCTCAATAATTTCGTGAGGAAATTTAGCACGATTCCAATGGTCGTTTACCAACGGCCTAACTTCATCTTCCATAAAATTTCGCACCTCCATTTGGAGCTTGCGCTGCTCCTCGGTAAGTTTAAGGTCTAAATTGTAAAAATCGCCGGTAATGGGAGGAAGGTCACTCTGGCCTTTTTTCTGCTTGGTTTTTAACATTTTCATCAAACCCTTGAGTTGACGCTCATCTAACTGGCCTAAACTTTTCATCGCTTCTGAAAGGTCTATCTGCTTATTAATTTTCGCTAATTGATCCATATCAACCGACTTTAATAGGTTGATGGTGTTTCTTACTTTTCTAAAAACGGACATAAGGTGTTTGATTGGTGGAATTCTAAAATTAGGAATTAAAACTGCGTCCGGTTGTTAAAGCTTTCCGAAGAAAACGTCAAAAAAAAATACCGCTGAATGCAGCGGTATTTAAGTAATAATTATGGCTTAGAATTTAGAGACTAAAGGCTTCCTTCACCTTGTCTACATAATCCAGTTTTTCCCAGGTAAAAAGTTCTACTTCCTTTTTTACTTCCCCAGAATATGGACTTTTAAAGATTTTAGTGACCGTTCTTGGTTCTTTCCCCATATGCCCGTAAGCAGCAGTTTCACGATAGATAGGACTCCTAAGTTTTAGACGATTTTCTATGGCCCAGGGGCGCATATCAAATATCTGGGCTACTTTTTTTGCAATTTCCCCATCCTTCATATCCACTTTGGAAGTACCATAAGTTTCTACTGAAATTGAAGTAGGTTCTACCACCCCAATCGCATAAGAAACCTGTACTAAAACTTCGTCTGCAAGCCCGGCGGCAACCAGGTTTTTGGCAACGTGACGCGATGCATAAGCAGCCGATCGGTCGACTTTACTTGGGTCTTTTCCCGAGAATGCACCACCACCGTGCGCGCCTTTTCCGCCGTAGGTGTCTACAATAATTTTTCTTCCGGTAAGTCCCGCGTCCCCGTGAGGCCCCCCAATAACAAACTTTCCGGTAGGATTTATATGATAAGTAATATCATCATTAAAAAGTTTCTGAACATAATCTGGTAATTGTTGTTTTACCCGTGGAATAAGAATTTCAAGAATATCTTTCTTGATCTTTTTCAACATAGCATCATCATCTTCATCAAAATCGTCGTGCTGGGTAGAAACCACAATAGCCACAATTTTTTGCGGCACATTATCGTCACTATATTCTATAGTAACCTGGCTTTTAGAATCGGGACGTAAGTAGGGGATATCTTTGCCTTCGCGTCTTAATTTTGCCAGCTCAATAAGTATTTTGTGAGAAATATCTAAAGCCAGCGGCATATAGTTTTCGGTTTCGTTGGTGGCGTAACCAAACATCATTCCCTGGTCTCCGGCGCCCTGTTCCTCCTTATTTTCACGATCTACACCCTGGTAAATTTCCTGGGATTGTTCGTGGATTAAAGAGATTACGCCACAAGAATCACCACTAAATTTGTATGCTCCTTTAGTATAACCAATATCATTAATTACTTCCCGGGCAATGTTTTGAACGTCTAAATAAGTGTCGCTTCTTACTTCACCGGCAAGCACCACCTGGCCGGTAGTTACTAAAGTTTCGCAGGCGACTTTAGAATTTTCATCAAAAGCAAGGAAATTATCGAGTAAGGTATCGCTAATCTGATCGGCGATTTTATCGGGGTGTCCTTCAGAAACACTTTCTGAAGTAAATAAATAAGCCATATTTTTAATTTATTTTAAAAAATACGGGTTGAATTTGACGAAAAGCTAAGGGAGTAGTGATACTGCTTTAGCATTTTTCTTATACTTTAAAAAGCATAAAAGGGTTGCAATCAGTCAAATCCTTCCCTTTAATAATTCGGTTACAAATGTATAAAAATAACCCAAACTCATACTTTCTTTAACTTTCTTTTTTATAGGGTTGAAGACTTTAAAATTTCGACTTCAATTTATAGCGTATAAAATTATAGTTTTATACTTCTGAAATATAGCTAATTAGGTTTGTGTTTTAGATAAAAATAGATAATAAATAATTTTACAGCCATTAAATTATTGATTAATCAGTTTAAAGGAATAAAAATTTATTTTTCGTAAAAGTGAAGTTTGGATTTGGTTATTAAAAATTTCTGCCCTTATCTTTGTAACCAACAAAACAACGAAATGTACCAGATAATTTGCAATATGATGCGTATGATGATGTGGAAAACTTCCGCAGCGCGCTCAATTGCTTAATTCTGAAAAGAGATAAATTGCAAAAAGCCGCTGCCAATCGCAGCGGCTTTTTTTTTATTTAAAACTTAGTCATTTCCGCGGAGGCGGAAATCCAGATTAAGAAAATAGGTTAGTAAAAATTAGATTCCCATCGGTATGGGAATTACAAAAACAAATATGATGATTAAGGCAATAAATAAAATGATGATGCGCACTATGATGATGTGTATGTGTATGCAACACATGAATTGCTATTGCCAAAACCGAATGTAACTTAGTTTGTTTAGAGTTCAATTAAAAGGTCCCCTTGGTAATAGCTACTTAAGGGGACTTTTTTATTTAAAACACCGTCATTTCCGTGAAGGCGGAAATCCATAACAAAAACATAATCAAGCTTTCAAAATAGAAGCAAAACTTTAAAAAATTAGAAATTATGAGTACTCAAAAATTTTCAACAAACGCATTACACGCAGGTCACGATACAAAAAAAAACGGAGGAACAAGGGCAGTACCAATTTACCAAACAACTTCTTATGTTTTTAATAATTCAGATCACGCTGCCAATCTCTTTTCCCTGGCAGAACCCGGTTATATCTACACCCGATTAAATAATCCTACTAACGATATTTTAGAACAACGTCTTGCAGCACTGGAAGGCGGGATAGCAGCTGTAGTTACAGCTTCAGGCACAGCTGCAATTAATACCACGCTTTTAACGCTTTTAAAATCTGGAGATCATATTGTAGCATCCAGTAGTTTATATGGAGGAACTTATAATCTACTAAGTGTAACTTTACCAAGATTTGGAATTACAACCACCTTTGTAGACCCTGAATATCCAGAAAATTTTAAAAAGGCTGCAAAAGAAAACACGCGTGCCATTTTTGTAGAATCGCTTGGAAACCCGAAGCTTGATGTTCTGGACCTTAAAGCAATTTCTGCTGAAGCCAACGCGCTCAAGGTTCCATTTATAGTGGATAATACCGTGGCTACACCTTCTTTGCTAAAACCTATAGAGCACGGCGCCGATATTGTAATTGAATCGCTTACCAAATATATTAGCGGTAACGGAACTTCACTTGGAGGTGCCATTATAGACGCCGGTAATTTTAACTGGGCAAATGGGAAATTCCCCGAATTCACTGAACCTTCACCGGGTTATCACGGGCTAGTTTACCACGAAGCCTTAAAAGAAGCCGCATTTATTGCAAAAGTGAGAATTGAAGGGCTTCGAGATCACGGCGCGGCTTTAAGTCCGTACAATGCTTTTCAGATTTTACAGGGTTTAGAAACTCTTGAAATAAGGATAAAGCAGCATAGTCAGAATGCTTTGGAACTGGCCACCTGGCTGGAACAGCAAAAAGAAGTAAAATGGGTAAACTACCCTGGGCTGGAGAGCAGTAAATACAATAAACTCGCTAAAGAGTATCTTTCTAAAGGGCAAAGCGGCGTAGTGACTTTTGGAGTTGAAGGAGGCTTTGAATCGGCTAAAGTTGTAGCCGATGAAACCAAACTTTTCTCCCTCGTTGCCAATATTGGAGATACGAAATCACTAATTATTCATCCGGCAAGTACTACACACCAGCAACTGGACGAAAAACAACAGGCTACTGCTGGAGTTACACAAGACCTTATTCGTATATCGGTTGGGCTGGAAGATGTTGAAGATTTAAAAACAGATTTAAAAGAAGCTTTTGCTAAAATTGAGAAAAAAGCTCTGGTATAATTTATTGTTGGTGGAAAGGCAAAGGAAAAAGCAGCCAGGTTAAGTCTTTTTCCTTTTGCTCTTTCTAAATCAAAAAACGAAAAAAATGCTTCAGGAACTCTGTTTAAAAGATTTTGAAAATTCCGCGGGAACGGTTCAGGATATTTATTTGAGCTTTCAGCAATTTGGGAAAAACCCAGAAACGGCGCCGGTGGTTTTAATAAATCATGCGCTTACGGGTAACTCTCAAATTACGGGAAAGCTTGGCTGGTGGACCAAAATTGTGGGGCCTCAAAAATGTATTGATACCGAAAAATTCAGCATTCTGGCTTTTAATATTCCGGGTAATGGTTTCAACGGAAAAAAAGAACATTTAATTGAAAATTATAAAGAATTTACGCTTAGAGATATTGCAAGAATCCAGGTTTTAGCACTTCAGCAATTAAAAATTGAGAAACTTTTTGCCATAATTGGAGGCTCAATAGGCGGCGCACTCGCCTGGGAACTAGCCGCTTTAAAACCTGATCTAGCTGAAAATATTATTCCTATTGCCACAGATTATAAAGCCACAGATTGGGTTTTGGCAAACTGTAAAGTGCAGGAGCAAATTCTTAATAACTCTAAAGAGCCGGTGAAAGATGCAAGAATGCATGCAATGACCTTTTATCGTACTCCGCAATCTTTAAGTAAGAAATTTAACAGAACAAAAGAAGAAATAAAACCTTGCTATAAAGTAGAAGGCTGGTTGCAATATCATGGTGTTAAACTGGAAGAACGTTTTCAACTCGCTTCCTATAAATTTATGAACCACTTGCTAACTACTATAGACATTAGCAAAGGCAGCGGTAATTACCTGGAAGTCGCAAAGAAAATTGAGGGAAATATTCATATTGTAACAGTGAATTCTGACTGGTTTTTCCTGGCCGATGAGAATTGGGAAACTTATGTAAACCTTTCCCTGATTAAAAATAATGTAAGTATTCACGAAATAAGATCAATTCACGGGCACGATGCTTTTTTAATAGAAGCCTCGCAACTGTCCAGATTTTTAAAACCCGTATTTAAAACCAACAATATAAAAAATGAAAAAAGTGAACATCATCTTGTTTGGAATAGGTAATGTAGGAAGTACCTTAATTCAGCAATTACTCGACGCAAAAAAACAATGGGAAAAGCATTCGGGGGTTTCTGTAAATATTCCTGTGATTGCCAATTCAAAAAAAGCGCTTTTTAATGCTGAAGGTATTTCAGAAAACTGGAAAAAAGATTTTAAAAAATCTTCCGAAAAGTACAAACTGGAAGATATCCTGGATTTCACCAAAGAAAATGACCTGGAACATCTTATAGCAATAGATGCCACGGCCAGCAAGGAATTTGTTGAAATTTATATTCGGTTAATACAAAATGGCTTTAACCTGGTAGCCGCCAATAAAGTTGCGAACACACTTTCTGCCGAATTCTATAACAAATTACGAAAAGAATTAGATTACCACGGTAAGTATTTTTACTATGAAACCAATGTGGGCGCCGGTTTGCCAATTGTACAAACCGTACAGGGCTTGCACCAGGCGGGAGAAAAGGTGACCAAAATTCGTGGGGTTTTTTCCGGTTCGTTGAGCTTCATTTTTAATACATATTCTGAAAATAAAGAGAAGTTTTCTGATGTACTGCGAAAAGCCGGAAGATTAGGATATACCGAGCCTGATGCCCGCGAAGATCTCTCCGGAAATGATGTGGGAAGAAAATTATTGATCCTGGCTCGTGAGCTTCAGTTAGAAA